>NZ_JBYQGQ010000005.1:0-144750 GCF_058200215.1 Streptococcus sp. SCPM-O-B-15304 (M98)
CGGACTTGGCTTACTTGTTTGTTTCTTTTGTAAAATTGTTTTCATGGTTTCTCTCCTTTTTCTTTATGCTCTAAGTTTACTCCAAAAAAAGAGGACTTGCCATAACATAACCTTACAAAAGAGGCCTTTAATCTTACATTTTTGTAAGATTACATTTTTTATCTAATTGAATCCTTTTTTCTCACTATATCAAGGTCTAAAGAAGAGAGTGGGACAGAAATCGGTAATTCGTTAGAATTCGATTTCGTCGTCCCACCTCCGCACAGTTGAGTAGGGCTGTAAAAGCTGATGAAATCAGCGTAGTAGAGCCCACTCAACCACTGCGTCTTGCTCGACAATTCAAAGACAATTGAGAGGCTAGGACTTTTGTCCCAGCCTCTTCACAATTCTTTTCATTCAATCAGTAAATTCACTTCAGAGAATTTAATCCTCACCGTTGTTCCTTGTCCAAGTTCGGATTCTATTTGAATCTGATGTCCTAATTCTTGGCTGATTTTCTGGGTTAGATAGAGCCCAAGTCCAGATGACTGCTGGGTCATTCGACCATTATATCCTGAAAATCCACGTTCAAAGACTCGCAACCGATCACTGTTTTTGATACCAATCCCGGTATCCTTGATGCAAAGTTCTTGACCATCCATATAGATTTCAACCCCACCTTCATTTGTGTACTTGAGGCTATTTGACAGGATTTGTTCAATGACTACCAATAGCCATTTTTTATCCGTCACAATGCTTCTATCCAAGTCATGCAGATTGATACTAAGACCTTTCTGGATAAAGAAAATGGCATATTTGCGAATGACTTCCTTGACCAGATCTTCTATATTTGCTTTCTTCAAAACCAAATCATCATGGAAGCTTTCTAAGCGTAGATATTGGAGTACGAGATTGGTATAGGAATCAATCTTAAAAATTTCCTGCTCCAACTGTTGTTTCAGTTGGCGATCTGCCACCTCACTTACAAGGAGTTTACTGGCTGCAATTGGTGTTTTTATCTGATGCACCCAGAGAGTATAGTAGTCCACCAAATCATTATAGCGGTTTTCAGCATCTGATTTCTTTTGATAGAGTTCAGATTCACTTTTCTCTAATTTTTCAGTTAGAAGGACTTCCATTGGTGACTTAGCTTTTCTTTCGCCATAGAGCAATTCCTTACGATAACGTTGCAATTCTATCAAGAAATCATATACCAAAAACAAAAATGTCAAAAATGTAGATAGAAAGAAGAAATAGTTAAAGTAGGGCACTTGACTAACAAATAGGACATCAAAAAGAAAGATGAGACCCGTCAATAACAGAATAAAAGCAAAAAAACGGCTACGCGAACGGATATAAGCTAGAAAAAAACTTTTAAGTTCAAGCATGTTTCAATCCGTACCCTATCCCTTTCTTAGTTTCGATAAAACCAATCAAACCTTCTTCCTCCAATTTCTTACGCAAACGAGCGACATTAACAGATAAGGTATTGTCGTCAATAAAAAAGTCACTGTTCCAGAGTTCACGCATCAAGTCATCACGCGCTACGATATTTCCCGCATGTTCAAATAAAACACGTAAAATCTGAAATTCATTCTTTGTTAAACTGATAGGTTTTCCATTGACATGCACATCCATAGACTTGGTATTGAGAATAACTCCAGCATACTCTAGGAGACTCTCATCCCTTCCAAACTCATAAGAGCGGCGCAATAATCCTTGTACCTTAGCTAAAAGTACCTGCTGGTCAAAAGGCTTGGTCACAAAATCATCTGCCCCCATATTAATAGCCATAACGATGTCCATAGCCTGGTCTCTTGATGACAGAAACATAATAGGAACTTTGGAAATCTTGCGAATCTCCTGGCACCAGTGATAACCATTAAAGAGAGGCAAGCCGATATCCATGAGAACCAGATGAGGCTCAGACTGAACAAATAGTGTCAGAACTTCCATAAAGTCTTCTACCATAACTACTTCAAAACCCCATTCAGAGAGCATTTTCCCAACTTGCTGACGGATTACTGGATCATCTTCTACTAGTAAAATCTTATGCATCTGCTCCTCCTTTTTTTATATTATAGCAAAATTCTTCTGACTACTAGCGAAATTGATGTAAATCTGATATGATAAAAGTTAAGAAAGGAATTCTCATGGCCAATATTTTTGACTACCTAACTAATGTTCAATACGATTCTTTTTATGATCTTCCCTTAAATGAACTGGATGTACTTGCTTTGACAGAGCTGACTTATCTTCCTTTTGATAACCTATTGTACCAGCCAGTCAATCGTTTAAGCGATGTCGCAACACGTGTCCCACGAGAAAGCACCATGTTGACCAATAAAGAACGTCTCCAACTCTTAGACCAGCTTGCTCAACACAAACGATTTAAAAATTGCAAGCTATCAAACTTTATTAACGAAATTGATACCGAGCAACAGAAACAGTTCGCTGCTATGACCTATCGTCTGAACCTAGATACTTATCTCATTGTCTTTCGTGGCACAGACGACAGTATTATTGGCTGGAAGGAAGATTTCCATATGACCTATATGAAGGAAATCCCTGCCCAAAAGCATGCTCTTGAATACTTGGAAGAATTCTTTACCCAACATCCAAAACAAAAAGTAATTCTTGCTGGGCATTCTAAAGGTGGGAATCTAGCAGTCTTTGCTGCTAGTCAAATCCAGCCTGAATTGCAGGAAAAGATATCCGCAGTTTATACCTACGATGCTCCTGGTTTGCAGGCTCATCTGACTGAAACGACTGGTTATCAAGATGTTATCCCTAAATTTCACCGTTATGTCCCACAAGGTTCTGTCATTGGCATGATGCTAGAAGTTCCTGATACTCCTACCGTCGTCAAATCTACGGCTCTCGGTGGCATCGCCCAACACAATACTTTCAGTTGGTTGACAGATGGACACCACTTTGTCCAACTAGAGGAGATTAGTAGCGAAAGTCTACAAATCAAAGACGCTCTAAAGGAATGGGTGGACAGTGTTCCCGATGAGGAATTAGAACTCTATTTTGATCTCTTCTTTGGAACCATCCTAGAGTCCGGAATTAGCTCTATTAATGAACTATCTTCAAAAAATGCGATTGAACATGTTCGACAACTTGTTTCTCAAGCCCAGACACTAGAGCCTGAGCAAGTCGAAATCTTAAAAAATCTGACACAACTCCTACTGGATGCACGCTTCCAAGCCTGGAAAAATCATTTTTAATGTATTAAAAAGTCCCTTCTTTTATGGAGGGACTTTCTTATTGATCGATTCCTTATTTTGTCCTTCTGTGTTATACTAGAAACTGTAAATTCTTTGAAAGAGGAAATCCTATGAAAATCCATAAAACCGTAAATCCTGTTGCCTATGAAAATACTTATTATCTCGAAGGAGACCAGCACCTGATTGTAGTCGATCCAGGTAGCCATTGGGAGGCCATTCGAAAGACTATTGAGAAAATCAACAAACCAGTCTGTGCGATTCTATTGACCCATACTCACTACGATCATATCTTGAGTCTGGACTTGGTCAGAGATACT
Source organism: Streptococcus sp. SCPM-O-B-15304 (M98) (assembly GCF_058200215.1). NCBI lineage: Bacteria > Bacillati > Bacillota > Bacilli > Lactobacillales > Streptococcaceae > Streptococcus > Streptococcus sp. SCPM-O-B-15304 (M98). The sequence continues at coordinate 3,527 of NZ_JBYQGQ010000005.1, forward strand.
TTTGGAAATCCTCCAGTATATGTGGCAGAAAGCGAAGAATCTTGGCTCTATACTCCTGTCGACAACCTCTCAGGCCTTCCTCGTCATGACGATATGGCAGATGTCGTATGTAGACCAGCTGAACACACCTTTGTTTTTCATAAAGAATACCAAATCGAGGAGTTTCGTTTTACAGTACTCCCAACTCCAGGCCACTCTATCGGAGGAGTTTCATTTGTTTTTCCAGATGGGCACTTGGTCTTAACGGGTGATGCTCTCTTCCGAGAAACTATTGGACGAACAGACCTACCTACAGGTAGTATGGAACAACTCCTCCATAGTATCCAAACCCAGCTCTTTACCCTTCCTAACTACGATGTCTATCCAGGTCACGGACCTGCTACGACCATCGCTCACGAAAAAACTTTTAATCCATTTTTCTAAAATATAAAAACCAAGGACTGGCACTGCACCCCAATAATGGGACAAGAGAAAACCCCTCTTATGCGACCAGTTTTCTGTAATCTACAGGAGACTGGTCATTTAATTTCTGTTGAATTCTAGTTTCATTATAAAATATGATGTAATTTTTGACAATATCTGTTATACTATCTTTGGTTAAGTTTCTCCACTTATGGAGATAGAAGGTTTCAGACTTGAGAATAGAGTGGAACCATTCGATACAGGCATTATCTGCTGGTGTTCCTTTTCGGGACATAGAGCGGGTGATGCCTTTTTCTGTACAAGCCTGATAGTAAGCTTTTGAGGTGTAGACAGATCCCTGATCACTGTGTAAAAGTGCTCCTTGAGGTAGCTCAAGTTGATGAAGTGTGTCGAGCACAAAGTCCGTATCTTGGCATTCGGAGATGGTATAAGCTACAATTTCACGATTATAGAGATCCATGATTGAAGATAGATAAAGTCTACAGTTCCCAAAGTAGAGGTAGGTGATGTCTGTGACAAGCTTCTCCATAGGCCTGTCTGCTTGAAAATTACGATCCAGCTTATTGTCTGTTACATGGTAAGGCTTCCCTAATTTAGGTCCCTTCTTGGGACGGACACGGCAAAGGCAGCCCTTTTCCTTCATAATACGATAGATCTTCTTGCGATTAACGACAAGGTTATAAACTTTCTTGAGCAAGCGAGTGATGATTCGATAGCCGTAAATAAAGTGATTTTCCATACAGAGTTGTTCGATTTTATCTGCTATTTCGTCTCTTTTCTGAGAATTCTTACACTCCTGTTTCCAGCGATAAAAGGTTGAGCGTTTGACTCCGAAACACTCTAAAATAATAGATACAGGGCACATTTTCTTATACTCTTCCACTAGCTTGATAAGACTTACTTTGTCGATTTTCTTATCAAGCTCTGATACTTTTTTAGTAATTCTACCTGTAAACGTAACTGTTCCACTTCAGATAACTGCTTCATCCCTTTACCATAAGTATATTGTTTCCCCACAGGTTGGTGGAAACGGAACAATTCATCATTCTGATACCATTGCCACCAGGTCTTGACCTGACTAACATTTTTTATACCGAGGGTATCCATGATAACCTTATTTGATTTACCTGCCTTTTTCATTTCGATACAGGCTAGCTTAGTTTCTACTGACTAGGCTTTTTTGACCATAACAAAACACTCCTGTTTCTAGTTTACCAGATTTCAACAGGAGTGTTTTCTTGTGTCTCATTTTATGGGTGCAGTGCCACTCCATCCTTGGTTTTTGTATTACCAAATAATCACACGATCTTCTGGTGAGCGCCACATGCCGTCGCCTTCTTTGACATCATAGGTCGTAAAGAAGTCATCAAAGTTTGGCACTTGGATGTTAACACGGAGTTTAGCTGGGGCGTGCACATCAACGCTAGCCATGAGTTTCATCAACTCTGGGCGACCTTTCATACGCCAGATACGAGCAAAATTATGGAAGAACTCTTCAGCTGAGAAGTCTGGCTCTCTCTTAGCAGCTTCTAGCGCTGCAGCGATTCCTCCTAGGTCAGCAACATTTTCTGATACGGTCAATTTACCGTTAATCGTTGCGCCGTAAGATTCTTGGCCATCAAACTGGTCGATAACCTTCTGTGTTTTTTCTTTAAAGGCTGCGTAGTCGCTCTCTGTCCACCAATCCTTGAGACTTCCATTTTCATCAAAGGAAGCTCCATTAGTATCAAAGGCGTGAGAAATTTCATGGGCGATAACCGCTCCGATACCACCATAGTTGGCAGAAGATGACTGATGCAAGTCATAGAATGGTGCCTGTAAGATAGCAGCTGGGAAGACAATCAAGTTCTTTTGTGGATTGTAGTAGGCATTGACCATATGAGCTGGCATTCCCCACTCCTTGTAGTCAACTGGCTGATTCCACTTGCTCCAGCTGTGCTTTATTTCAACACGCGCAAAGGCTAGGGCATTCTCAAAGAGGCTAGCAGATTCATCTACAACCTTATCCTTGTAGCGGGCTGGTAATTCTTCTGGATAACCGATATAAGGCTTGATGACATTGAGTTTGACGATGGCTTTTTCTCGTGTTTCAGGAGTGAGCCAGTCGTTTTTGGCCAAGCGTTCCTTATAAACATCAATCATAGTTGCCACTTTTTTCTCAACGTCTGCCTTAGCTTCAGGAGAGAATTTTTCATGGGCATACCAAAGGCCAAGAGCTTGTTTAAATGGTCCTTGCGCTAAGTGGTAAGCAGCCTTGCGTTTATCTTGGGCTTCTGGAACACCTGAAAGAGCACGGCCATAAGCACCTGACAAGATGCGAATCTCATCTGTCAAATAGCTCGTTGAAAGATTGACCACACTCAAGATCAAGCTTGCTTTGAGCAGAGGCCAAGCTTCTTCACTGTAGAATTGCTCTGCTGCTTGCCAGAAACGTTCTTCATCTACGATAACCTTATCTGGAGTTTGCCCAATAACTGCTTGGAAAAAGTCATCCAATGGAAGGGCAGGCGCAAACTTTTTGAAATCTTCGTAAGCGTATGGATGGTAAAGTTTGGCGTATTCTGAACTCTCTTCGTTTGAAAGGACGACAGCTGCGATGCGGCGATCCAATTCCAATCGTTTCTCTAGCAAATCTTCGATTTCTTCATCTGAGAAGTTATAGGCTTTGAGGAGATTAGAAGTACTTTCTTTCCAAAGGTTCAATAATTCCTCACGCTGTGGATGGTCTTCCGCATAGTAGGTTGTATCAGGCAAGATTGTTCCTGGAGCACTAGCCCAAAGAACATTGGTTCTAGCATCCATAAAGTCTGGTGATACTCCAAATGGAAGGAAGTTTGGTTTACCAGCTAATTCAAATGCTGCTAGTTTACCTGCGAAATCCGCAAAACTTTTCAAATCTTGGTATTCCTTAAGCAAAGGAAGGACTGGTTTGATTCCATCTGCTTCTCGTTTGTCAAAATCTCTGACCATACTATGGTACTTAACAAAGTTTGCCAAGATAGCATCTTCTGGCACATCTTCACCTGCCAACCATTTGTCGGTTGTCGTTAGCATCAACTCTTCAATTTCTTCGTCAAGGTCGATAAAACCACCTGTTCTCGATTTATCAGCTGGAATGACTGCAGTCTTTTCCCACTCACCATTTATAGCATCATAAAAATCATCTTGATAACGTGTCATCTTGTTCTCGCTTTCATTTTTCACTTATTCTTAGCTTAGCAAAAATCCCTGGGGATTGCAATTAAAAATGCCATCTTCTCCTGATTGTTTTCATTATTAATATTTTAAATATTTACAAAAATTAACTTGACTTAATTTTTATTTTAATGTATATTAAAAGATAGGAGGAATATAACTGTATGATACGTATCGAAAACCTCAGTGTCTCCTACAAAGAAACGTTGGCACTAAAGGATATTTCACTAGTGCTCCAAGGACCAACGATTACCGGAATTATTGGCCCAAACGGCGCTGGGAAATCAACATTATTAAAAGGTATGCTGGGAATTATCCCACATCAAGGTCAGGCATTTCTCGATGACAAGGAAGTTAAAAAATCCTTACATCGAATCGCCTATGTCGAACAAAAAATTCATATCGACTACAACTTTCCCATCAAGGTCAAGGAATGCGTCTCGTTAGGACTATTTCCCTCTATTCCTCTCTTTCGAAGTTTAAATGCTAAACATTGGAAGAAAGTGCAAGAGGCCCTTGAAATCGTCGACCTAGCTGACTACGCTGAACGGCAAATCAGTCAACTGTCTGGAGGTCAATTCCAGCGGGTCTTGATTGCCAGATGTTTGGTGCAGGAAGCCGACTATATCCTCTTGGATGAACCCTTTGTTGGGATTGACTCAGTCAGTGAGGAAATCATCATGAATACGCTGAGAGATCTGAAAAAAGCTGGGAAGACGGTTCTCATCGTCCACCACGACCTCAGCAAGGTTCGCCACTACTTCGATCAAGTCTTGCTTGTCAATCGAGAAGTGATTGCTTTTGGTCCGACCAAAGAAACCTTTACCCAAGCCAATCTCAAAGAAGCTTACGGTAATCGACTCTTTTTCAATGGAGGTGACCTATGATTGCAGAATTTATAGATGGATTGCAGAACTTCCACTTTCTCCAAAATGCCTTGATAACAGCCATTGTTATCGGAATCGTAGCTGGAGCTGTGGGATGTTTCATCATCCTACGCGGGATGTCACTCATGGGAGATGCCATTTCACATGCTGTGTTACCAGGTGTAGCCCTCTCCTTCATCTTGGGCATTGACTTCTTTATCGGAGCCATTGTCTTTGGACTGCTAGCTGCTATCATCATTACCTACATCAAGGGAAACTCGATTGTCAAAAGCGATACCGCCATCGGCATTACCTTTTCTTCTTTCTTAGCCCTCGGTATCATCTTGATTAGCGTAGCTAAAAGCTCGACTGACCTCTTTCATATCCTTTTTGGGAATATTCTTGCTGTTCAGGATACAGATATGTTTATTACTATGGGTGTAGGGGCAGCCATTCTCTTGTTAATCTGGATTTTCTTCAAGCAACTCTTGATAACGTCCTTTGATGAACTCTTGGCTAAAGCCATGGGAATGCCTGTCAATTTCTATCACTACTTACTCATGGTACTCCTAACTCTCGTGTCTGTGACAGCCATGCAAAGTGTCGGAACTATCCTGATTGTAGCCATGCTGATTACCCCAGCTGCAACTGCTTATCTGTATGCTAATAGCCTGAAAAGTATGATTTTCCTTTCCTCAACCTTTGGAGCTACAGCTTCAGTTTTGGGACTCTTTATCGGCTATAGCTTTAACGTTGCGGCAGGTTCTAGTATCGTGCTTACAGCTGCTAGTTTCTTTCTCATTAGCTTCTTTATCGCTCCAAAACAACGATATTTGAAACTGAAAAATAAACATTTGTTAAAATAAGGGGCAAAGCCCCAATAAATTGGAGGATCTAATGAAAAAATTAGGTACATTACTCGTTCTCTTTCTTTCCGTCATTGCTCTTGTAGCATGTGCTAGTGGAAAAAAAGATGCAGCTTCTGGTCAAAAACTAAAAGTTGTTGCCACAAACTCAATCATCGCTGATATTACTAAAAATATCGCAGGAGACAAGATTGATCTTCACAGTATCGTTCCTGTTGGTCAAGACCCACACGAATACGAACCACTACCTGAAGACGTCAAGAAAACTTCTCAAGCTGATTTGATTTTCTATAACGGTATCAACCTTGAAACAGGTGGAAATGCCTGGTTTACAAAATTAGTTGAGAATGCTAAGAAAACTGAAAACAAAGACTACTTTGCAGTCAGCGAAGGCGTTGATGTTATCTACCTTGAAGGTCAAAACGAAAAAGGCAAAGAAGACCCACACGCTTGGCTCAACCTTGAAAACGGGATCATCTATGCTCAAAATATTGCTAAGCAACTCATCGCTAAAGACCCTAGCAACAAAGAATTCTACGAAAAGAATCTCAAAGAATACACTGAAAAACTAGACAAGCTTGACAAGGAAGCCAAAGAGAAATTTAACGCTATTGATGCTGACAAGAAACTCATCGTAACCAGCGAGGGATGCTTCAAATACTTCTCTAAAGCTTACGGTGTACCAAGTGCTTACATTTGGGAAATCAACACTGAAGAAGAAGGAACACCTGACCAAATCAAGACTTTGGTTGAAAAACTTCGCCAAATGAAAGTTCCATCACTATTTGTTGAATCCAGTGTCGATGATCGTCCAATGAAGACTGTTTCTAAAGACACAAACATCCCAATCTATGCTCAAATCTTTACGGACTCAATCGCTGAAGAAGGTAAAGAAGGCGATAGCTACTACAACATGATGAAATACAACCTTGACAAGATTGCTGAAGGTTTAGCTAAATAATCATTTTAAAAACGTCAGTCACCTTGAATTGGCGTTTTTTTGATTCAAAATCCGGACAAATTATTGGAAAACTCTGAACATTTAATGTAGAATGAAAGAAAAAAGATTGGAGTAGCTTATGACTACATTCCTTGGAAACCCTGTTACTTTTACGGGAAAGCAACTACAAGTAGGAGACAAAGCACTTGATTTCTCTCTCACAACGACTGACCTCTCTAAAAAAACACTAGCTGATTTTGAAAGAAAGAAAAAGATTTTGAGCGTCATCCCTTCTATCGATACAGGTATCTGCTCGCTACAGACTCGTCGCTTTAACCAAGAATTAGCTAGCTTAGACAACACCGTTGTCTTAACGGTGTCTATGGACCTCCCCTTCGCTCAAAAACGCTGGTGTGGTGCTGAAGGAATTGAGAATGCCATCATGCTTTCAGACTACTTCGACCACTCCTTTGGACGCGATTACGCCCTCTTAATCAATGAATGGCATCTGCTTGCTCGAGCCGTATTTGTCCTTGATGCTGACAATATTATCCGTTATGTTGAGTATGTGGACAATATCAATTCCGAGCCAAACTTTGAAGCAGCCATTGAAGCAGCAAAGTCGCTTGACTAAAATAAAGCCCACTTGTAACAAGGCAGAAAGCTAGAGAAATCTAGCTTTTTTTGGTATACTAGATAGAGATACTAAACAAGGAAATGCGAATGACACCAAATAAAGAAGATTACTTAAAATGTATTTATGAGATTGGCATGGAAGTTCCTAAGATTACCAACAAGGAAATCGCTGCTCGGATGCAGGTATCACCTCCAGCGGTAACTGAGATGATCAAGCGCATGCAATCCGAAAATCTTATATTAAAGAATAAAGAAAATGGCTATATACTAACGGATATTGGTTTAAAGCTGGTCTCTGAGCTTTATCGTAAGCATCGACTGATAGAGGTCTTTCTAGTTCACCATCTAGACTATACCAGCAATCAAATTCACGATGAGGCTGAGGTATTAGAGCATACAGTGTCAGACCTTTTTGTGGAGCGACTGGAAACTATGTTAGGCTTTCCAAAGACCTGTCCCCATGGAGGAACCATTCCTGCCAAGGGAGAGCTGTTAGTTGAGATCAATAACCTTCCACTCTCTGATATCAAAGAAGCAGGGACCTATTTACTAACTCGGGTTCACGATAGTTTTGAACTTCTCCAGTATTTAGGAAAACATAGCATCCATATTGGAGAACAACTCCAAGTCAAGCAGTTTGATGGCTTCTCTAATACCTTCACTCTCATTCACAAGAATGAAGAACTCCAAGTCAGCCTAGAAATCGCCAAACAGCTCTATGTTGAAAAACTGAACTAATTTCTCAAGTCCCCTACCAACCCTGAAAGCTTGATTTTCAGGGTTTTATTTCTAGCATTTGATGTTACTCTCATTTTGTTGTAGAATGTTTGTAAAAAAAAGAAAGATATTTTAACCTATGAAAAAATCACTAAAAATTTTTGCGACATCCAAATGGTTTGACCTCTTTGGGGTTGCTCTGGTCGTTGGAATTGCGATCGCATCTGGTTACCTCAACTCCCGTCTCGATAAATTCGTAGACTGGGGCCCATGGACTGCCCTTGTGCCCTTTGGATTGATTTCCGTAACCAACGTTGGGATTTCCATGTTGTCCACTCGTTTCACGGGAAAATTAAGCAAATGGGGAAATTACTTTGGCATTGTCAATACGATTTTGTCCGGCACCATTGACTATATCCTTGGAAATAAGGCGGCCATTATCACCTATCCTGTCACCTTCCTCATTTATACCTTTGCCATTAAGAAATGGGAAGCTTCACAAGAAGGTAGACCCAACAAGATGAACCAAAAACAATTGAAATGGGCAGCCGTCATCATTTCAGTTCTAGCCTTCCTCTTTGCATTTATGACCAACTATATCGGCTATGGAGGAAAGATGAATCTCCTTGCCTACGTAACAACTATTTCCTTTGCACTCTCCCTCATTGCCAATGCTTTGAATGCATTGAAACTGACAACTCAGTGGGGATTTTGGTTGATTTACAATTTCGTTCAGCTGACAAAGGCTGGCATTCAAGGAAACTTTGCCAATATCGGAAAATACATCTTTTATATCCTCAATGCAATCGGAGCTTTATTTGTCTGGAATGATGAAGAAGTGGAAAAATAGAAGGAAACTCAAATAAAGAAAGCAAGTCGACTTAATAGAATCTCCTTACTAAAATTTTTTATCATTTTACTTGTAACTCCCATTCTTTTGGAGTAGAATGAAGCTAGATAAAAGAGGGAGGTCATCTTATGAAAAATCTCTTTAGAATCCATTTTACAGCCATCGTAGTCAGCGATTTGCTACTGTTGGTAACTTTCAGACCCCGATACGAACTTTCTTTGGAGAGAGGCCTGATTTTTTGCTTCATTTTCATCCTTGCTCAAGGACTACTGCTATTTCGCTTGGTCAATCGACTCAAAAAACATTTCTCTGAGATTTATCCTCAGATGAACAAAAAAATTCGCCTTTACTACTTAGAGATTCTCTCCACTGACCTACTATTATTTGTCTTTTTAGCCATCACTGGCCCTCAACATTTTTACTCTCTTACTCCAGTCTTTACTTCCTGTCATTCTACTTTTTATTATATAACGGCTAGCCACCTAAAAGAAAACTATCCAGACTTTTATGACAAACATATCTATTTGTGGGAGTGTCTCTAAGAAAAAAAGGTTTTATCATGAAAAAAATCATCTACATCAAAACCATTCAACTCCTCATCATCGATGGAATCATGCTGGCATTTTTGACATTTAAAGAGGGACTTATACTCAATGAAAATCAAAGAGCAAACTAGGAAGCTAGCCGCAGGCTGTACTTGAGTACGGCAAGGTGAAGCTGACGTGGTTTGAATTTGATTTTCGAAGAGTATTACCTGGGATTGGATTTTGATTTACAGTGGTTGGCTCATCTTCTTTCACCCTGTGCTGTTTACCTATCTTTCCAACCAACTTTGTGACCACTTTAGTCAACTCTATTCCCAGATTAGACCGAGATTCTGGCGTTTTGCCTTACAAATCCTCCTATGGGATAACCTGATAATTCTCTCCTTGCTGTTTTTAAGTGGTATCCCACCTTTCCTTCAGGGAAGTCTCCTCATCCTAAGATATCTCATCCCTTCCTATCGCACCTGCCAAAGCCTGAAAAGAGACTTCCCCCAAGCCTATCAAGAACCCATTTCATTTTGGAATATTTTGTGATAGATAAGAAAAACCAAGCCCGCGAGCTTGGTTTTTCTTATCTATTTTTGGTGTCAAGGATGATGGTTACTGGGCCATCATTGACCAGTTCCACCTGCATATCTGCTCCAAAGACTCCTGTCTCAACAGGAACTTCCTTGGCTAGTTCTTGGTTAAATTCTTGATAGAAAGCTTCCGCCATATCCGGTTTAGCAGCGCCTGTAAAGGCTGGACGATTGCCTTTTTTGGTATCGGCAAACAAAGTAAACTGAGAGATGGAGAGGATTTCTCCTTGGATATCTTTAACAGAAAGGTTCATCTTTCCTTCGGCATCTGAGAAAATCCGCATATTGACAAGCTTTCTCACGGCATACTCCAAATCTTCTTGCTGATCCTCAGGTCCAACACCTACTAAGAGTAAGAGCCCCTGCTGGATTTTCCCATATACTTGCCCCTCAATAGAAACTTGAGCTTTCTTGACACGCTGAACAATAATTCTCATAGAAATCCTTTCTGATGATATCAAGCCAACTTAACCATTGGTCCGTTTGACTGAGTAGACTTCTGGTACACTCTTAATCTTATCAACCACGGTGGTCAGCATTGAAAGGTTTGAAATTCCAAAGGAAACATGAATATTGGCAAATTTCATATCCTTGGTTGGTTGGGCATTAACTGTTGAGATATTCTTAGTTGTATTTGATAAGACTTGCAAGATATCATTCAATAGACCAGAACGGTTGAGTCCGTAGATATCGATGTGAGCCATATACTCCTTACTTGAGAATTGGTCTTCCCATTCAACATCGAGTAGACGTTGTTCGTAGTTTTCCTGTGAACGAAGGTTCATACAGTCTACACGGTGGATGGCAACTCCGCGTCCTTTAGTAATATAGCCGACGATATCATCACCTGGAACAGGATTACAACATTTGGCAATCCGGATCAAGAGCCCAGAAGCACCTTGGATGACTACTCCACCCTCATGCTTAACCTTAAGCGTGTCCTTGTTCTCCACCTTGACTTCGCCACCCTTGACCAATTCTTCAGCTTCTGCCTTAGCTTTGGCACGCTCTTCTTCACGACGTTCCTTCTCCGTCAAACGGTTAAAGACAGTGATGGCTCCGATTTCTCCAAAACCAATGGCTGCGAAAAGGGCTTCTTCTGTTTTGTAACTAGTTTTTTGAAGGACTTCATCCATGTGACGTTTGTCCATAAATTTATTAGCTACATAGCCGTTTTCTTGGAGCTGACTAATCAGCAATTCACGGCCTTTATTGATGGACAATTCTTTGTCTTGGTTTTTAAAGAACTGACGAATTTTATTTCGAGCCTTGCTGGTCTTAACCATGTTGAGCCAGTCACGGCTTGGTCCAAATGAATTTGGATTGGTGATGATTTCAACCTGATCACCTGTTTTTAGCTTGGTAGTCAATGGTACCATGCGGCCATTAACCTTGGCACCTGTTGCTTTTTCCCCAATTTTAGTATGAATCTCATAAGCAAAGTCAATCGGGCCAGAATCTTTTGGAAGTGAACGAACTGCGCCATCTGGAGTAAAGACATAAATCTCCTCAGCCAGATAGTTTTCTTTGACAGTATCTACAAATTCCTTGGCATCATCTGCTTGATCTTGGAGCTCCATCATCTCCTTGATCCAATTCATTCCAATGGCAGATTCCTTGCTATTAACTTGACCCTTGATTCCTTTTTTGTAGGCCCAGTGAGCCGCAACACCGTACTCAGCAACCTCATGCATTTCCTTGGTTCGAATCTGGAACTCAATCGGTCCCTTTGGCCCATAAACAGTTGTATGGATGGACTGGTAACCATTGGCCTTACGGTTGGCAATGTAGTCCTTAAAGCGTCCAGGCATTGGTTTCCAAAGCTCATGGACATATCCCAACATAGCATAGACATCACTCTGAGTGTCTAGGATACAGCGAATGGCAATTAGGTCATAGATCTCCTCAAAGCGTTTTTTCTTGTCCTGCATCTTGCGATAAATAGAGTAGATATGCTTTGGACGGCCATAGATTTTCCCTGTAAGATGGCGCTCAGAAGAGTATTCCTCAAGTTTCGTCACAACTTCATCGACCAAGGCTTCGCGTTCTTGACGTTTTTCCTTCATCATGTGACTAATCTTGTAAAATTCAGTTGGATTCAGATAGCGGAAAGAGAGGTCTTCTAGTTCCCACTTAACACTTGAAATCCCTAAACGGTGAGCAAGTGGGGCATAGATTTCCATGGTTTCTCTAGAAATACGCTCCTGCTTGTCCTTACGAAGATGTTTGAGGGTGCGCATATTGTGCAGACGGTCAGAAAGTTTGACCAAGATAACACGGATATCCTCTGACATGGCCATGAGCATCTTGCGGTGGTTTTCAGCCAGCTGCTCCTCGATAGACTTGTACTCAACCTTACCAAGTTTGGTAACACCGTCCACAATCACTCGAACATCATGACCAAACTCACGCTCTAAGTCATCCAAGGTAGCTTCTGTGTCTTCTACCACGTCATGCAAAAAACCACAGGCAACTGTAACAGCATCTAGCTTGAGTTTAGCCAAAATTCCAGCTACCTGAATGGGATGAATAATGTAGGGCTCACCTGATTTACGATACTGGCCACTATGACATTCTACAGCGTAAACCAAGGCCTTGTGTACAAAGGCCACATCTTCTTTCGATAAATATTTTTGCGTTAAAGCGACGACCTCATCGCCTGAATAAATTACTTCTTTCGGCATGCATACTCTCCAATTCTTCCTACCATTTTAACACTTTTTTGAGGATATGAAAACTAGTAAAGCCCATTCTGTAAGAGTTTGCTAAAGTTGATAAAAAAACACTACTAGAAAAACTCTAGTAGTGCTCATTGTTTAAAATCTATCTTAGTAAACTGTTCTTTCAGTTTCTACGTCGAAGAAGTGTGCTTTGTTCAAGTCAAATCCAAGTTCAACTGTTGCACCTGCTTGCAAGTAGTCACGAGCGTCAACTTTTGCAACGAACTCATCTTTACCAACTTGGCAGTATAGGTGAGATTCTGAACCGAGCAATTCTGATACAGAGATCGTTGCTTTCACAACTGATTCTGGGAATGTTTCAAGGAAAGCAGGTTCTGCATTTACATCTTCTGGACGGATACCGAAGATCAATTCTTTTCCTTCGTAGCCTTTTTCACGAAGAACTTTCAAAGCACCTTCTGGAACTTTCAAAGTAAATCCGTCAGCAACAATGCGGTCACCGTTCAATTTAACGTTGATGAAGTTCATAGCTGGGCTTCCGATGAATCCTGCTACGAATTTGTTAACTGGGTTTTTGTAAACTTCTTGAGGAGTACCGATTTGTTCAACACGTCCGATAGTACCAGTACCAGCAGGGTTTTTAGTTGCTGACATGATAACGATACGGTCTGCAAGTGTCATCGCTTCTGTTTGGTCGTGAGTTACGTAGATAGTTGTAGCTCCGATACGACGGTGGATTTTAGCGATTTCAGCACGCATTGATACACGAAGTTTTGCATCCAAGTTTGACAAAGGTTCGTCCATCAAGAATACTTTTGCATCACGGACGATCGCACGACCCATGGCAACACGTTGACGTTGACCACCTGAAAGGTCAGCTGGTTTACGATCCAAGAATTCTTTCAAACCAAGAATTTCAGCTGCTTCTTGTACACGTTTGTCAATGTCTTCTTTGCTGTATTTACGCAATTTCAAACCAAAGGCCATGTTATCGTATACAGTCATGTGTGGGTAAAGAGCGTAGTTTTGGAATACCATGGCGATGTCACGGTCTTTTGGAGCTACGTCATTGACAACCACGCCATCGATAGATGCAGTACCTTCTGTGATGTCTTCAAGACCAGCAATCATACGAAGAGTAGTTGATTTACCACATCCTGAAGGTCCTACGAAAACGATAAACTCTTTGTCTTTGATGTTCAAGTTGAAATCTTCAACTGAATAGTGTTCGCTGTTTGGATATTTTTTGTAAATATTTTTAAGATTTAATTCTACCATTGTGGAGAACTCCTTTTGTCATTTGATAGTTTTATTATAGATGAAAACGTTTTACTTTTCTATGGCAAGGTGACCAAAAAAATAAAAAAGTTCTGTGCAACTTGCACAAAACTTTAGATTATATCTGGTAAAATCAACTGATAACACAAGGTGAGGTCAGTTAATTCTTTCAACTGAAGACCGGTCAATTCTTCCCATTTATCAATCTTGTACTGGAGAGAATTGCGATGCAGATAGAGTTGTTGAGCTGTTTTTGTCAGGACTGCACTGTTTTCCCACAGTGAAAGGATGATTTCCTGAATCTGATCCTGGTCCACAATCATCCGATGCAGATATTCCTTGATAACTCGAAGATCCACAATTCTTTCACCCATACTCCACAGATAGAGTTGAGAAAAAGTATGGAAACCTTGATGCCCTTGTCGCCACCAGTTTTTAAACAAGTCACGTTCTGCTTTGATGAAATCTGTCAAACTCTGATTTCCTGTCTGTGACCAGACCTGACCTAACATGATGGATAAACGTACTCCAAAGTCATATTCTACGGCTTCCAAGGTATCCATCAAGATTGAGCGAACCGAGGTATACTTGTCCTGTTGGAGAACAAAAATGTAATCCTGCGCTCCCACCTGAAGCACTGTTTGACAATTTGGAAAGAGGGTTCCCATCATTTCTAACCAAGACGTTAAATTTTCCTGTTGAAAATAAGATAGGTGACAATAGACAAGCTGCAATTTTTTAAAGTTTTGCGGTGCCTGTCCTTTGCCTTCAATGAGATAACTATACCAAGGATTGAGGGAAATGGTTTGCTCCTGTTTGGTTAAGAGAGCCACCAGTTGTTTTTCACGCTCGCTAAGACTAGCTTCCTCAAGCAAAAGCCACTGATAATTTGACAGAGGTAGACTTAGATAACCCTCTTTATCAACTGGCTGATCTAAGATTTTACCATCAGGAAACCAATCTAGTAGTTCTTTTGCAATCATCTCTAGCCCTCCACTTTTTGGATGCACCAAGAAATCAAGGTTTCGAGGCGCTCCACATTTTCAGTCATATGAAGATAGCCCATCACTGCTTCAAAACCTGTGGACATACGGTAAGTCACCACATCAGCATTTTTAGCCTTTGTGTGGCTATTGGTATTACGGCCTCGTTTATAGATTTCTTCTTCTTTCTCCGTCAGGACTTGCTCCTCCAGCATGAGGGAGATCAAATGAGCTTGAGCCTTGGCTGACACATACTTGGTCGCTTCTTGATGAAGTTTATTGGGTTTGGTCATACCTTTGAGGATGAGGTGACGGCGAATATACATGGAATATACCGCATCTCCTTCAAAGGCTAGCGCAATCCCGTTAATGAGATTGACATCAATCACGTGTCCACCTCACTCCATCCTTGGTATCAAGCAATTTAATCCCTTGTGCAGCCAGTTGGTCACGGATTTGGTCAGCTGTTGCAAAGTCTTTATTTGCACGTGCTTCTTGACGTTTTTGGATCAAGGCTTCAATCTCTTCATCCAAAACTTCCTCAACAAAGACCACTCCAAAGACTTCTAACATAGCTGCAAGAGTTTCCTTGACAGCCGCATCATAGTTTCCTGAGTTGATCCACTTGGCCATTTCAAAGACAACTGTGATTCCGTTAGCTGTATTGAAATCTTCATCCATGGCAGCCACAAACTTGTCTTTGAAAGACTGTAATTCTCCTGGATCAACAGTTCCAGTAAATGGTTGTTCATAGGTGTTCTTCAAATACTTGAGATTGGTCTCCGCATCACGCACTGCTTTTTCCGTAAAATTGATAGGCTTACGGTAATGCTGAGTCGCAAAGAAGAAACGCAATACTTGACCGTCGATCGTTTCGAGGGCATCGTGTACCGTAATGAAGTTACCCAAAGACTTAGACATCTTGACATTGTCGATATTGACAAAACCATTGTGCATCCAGTAGTTGGCAAAGGTCTTGCCTGTTTTAGCTTCAGACTGGGCAATTTCGTTGGTATGGTGAGGAAACTCAAGGTCAGCTCCACCACCGTGAATATCGATGGTATCACCCAAAATCTCCGTTGACATGACCGAACATTCGATATGCCAGCCTGGACGGCCAGGTCCCCAAGGACTGTCCCAAGAAATCTCACCTGGTTTAGCAGATTTCCAAAGAGCAAAGTCTACAGGATTTTCCTTACGAGCCGTTTCTTCATCGGTACGACCTGAAGCACCTAGTTCCAAGTCTTCTAGTGTTTTATTAGCTAACTTAGCATAGTTATGAGATTTTTCCACACGGAAATAGACATCTCCTTGACTCTCATAAGCATAGCCCTTTTCAATCAAATCAACAACAAAAAGAATAATATCATCCATAAACTCGACTACACGAGGATGACGAGTTGCAGGCTTCACGCCTAAAGCCGTCACGTCCTCACGAAAGGCAGCAATGTACTTGTCCGCAACTTCCTGAGGTGTGATGCCTTCTTCCTTGGCTCGGTTGATAATCTTGTCATCTACATCGGTAAAGTTGGAAATGTAGGCAACCTCATAACCACGGTACTCAAAGTAGCGACGAATGGTATCGAAGGCTACTGTCGAGCGGGCATTCCCCACGTGGATATAATTGTATACAGTTGGCCCACAGACATACATGAGAACCTCTCCCTTTGTAATTGGGACAAATTCTCGTAAATCACGAGACATGGTGTCATAGATTTTAATCATAAAATAATAGTCAGGAAAGCTAAAATTCATAAACAGATATTTTCATAACTAACTGTTCAACTAAATTTTAGTCCGATTGCCTGTCACAAATCGGATTTCCTTGCTCCTTTCTAAACATAAAAGAAGAATACAGTAAAAAGATGAAGGGAGTCACTACGGAAGTTTTATTGCTATGTTTTCCGTTAGGCTCCCTTCCTTTCTTGTTTCGAATTTATCGTAAAGACTAGTCAACTAACTCTTGAGCAATTACTAGGGCTATCTCAAAGAAAGTCATAGCATCCGCTTTTCTATCCTCGCGTCTAGCATCCCATTCGTGATTTTGATGGTCGACATAGTCAGCTGTGTAGAAAAACTGATAGACATTGGCTAGTCGATATTGGGCCCAGGCCATGATAGCTGAAGCTTCCATATCTACAACTCTAGCTCCTGCTGCTAGTCTTCGTTTGACCTTAGCAGCTGTTTCACGATAGAAGGCATCTGTGGTCCAAGACTTTGTTCGAATATGCTCAATGCCAGCTTTATCCAAGGCTTTTTCCATAGTTAAGAGTAGAGATTGCTCATAGGCTATTTCATCACTTGCTAGAGCATAGTGATAACTAGTACCTTCATCACGTAAAGCCGAGCTTGGTAGGATAATCTTATCTGCTTGAATAGACTGGTCTAGAACCCCGCAAGATCCTAAAACGATAAAGTTCTTAAATCCTCTTGCTTTGAGTTCTTCTAAGAGTCCAACAACCATTGGAGCTCCAATAAGAGCCATAGCAACTGCTACCTTACTCCCATCTTTTTCATAGATATACCATGGAAATTTACCATTTAGGTTGGTGAGATAACCACCTTCATAAACTCCGTCTATCTGCTTTACTCGTTCAAGGATTTCTCCATTAAAAGACAAGATAATGGTATCACAGATTTCCCCACCAGCACGAATACTTCGATCAGTCGGCTCGATAACAGCAGGCACATTTTCAAATTCTTCTAATAGCATTTATTACTCTTTCTCATTCAGATAAACCACTTGAGTTTGTTTGACAAAGCCAATCTTTTCATACAAACGTTTGGCACCTACATTGCTATCTTCCACAGCAATCTGAAACTCCTTGTCATTTTGCTCAATCAGTTTGTTGACGAGGGATTTTGCTAGATAGCTTCCGTAACCTTTTCCACGATTGACTTCAGCAATCGCAAGTCCATAAAGGTAATTGCATTTTCCAGACACATCGACCGTACAAGTTCCAATAACCTGACCGTTTTTTAATAAAATATATAGGCAACTTTCTGGATCCTTCAGAGCTTCAGCGACATATCTATCCACAACTTCTCTTGATTCATGTTCCTCTGAAAATGCCTGAAATTTTAATTGACTAATTTGATCACGATACGAACTATCTGCTAACAAAACTTCAAGATTGGAAAGCTTTGCTAACGGATAAGGTCTTCTATCCTTACCTAACCAAGTTTCTGTCTCTCCATCCTCGACCAATCCCCAGTTGCTGACAAAATCAGGATGGCGGTCTAGAAAAACACGCTCTGTCTGAAGAGTGACTGAATGAATCGGAAAAGAAGCTGTTGCTTTCTCAAAACTTCTATACAAAGCCTGCGCAATTCCTTGACGACGATGATTAGGGTGGACCAGGATCGCTACTTCCACATCTTGGTCATCTGCATAGACGGTTAATAGGCCAACAAGTTCACCTTTTTCATAATAAAGGAAAAAGGCGGGCATATCGGGGTTAAAATTGAGCATGTTAGAAAGATAAGGATCACGATAAGTTCCATCATAGGCTTGGCAACAGT
This sequence comes from Streptococcus sp. SCPM-O-B-15304 (M98), assembly GCF_058200215.1. NCBI lineage: Bacteria > Bacillati > Bacillota > Bacilli > Lactobacillales > Streptococcaceae > Streptococcus > Streptococcus sp. SCPM-O-B-15304 (M98). Next base: position 21,607 of record NZ_JBYQGQ010000005.1, read on the forward strand.
TAATTAGTTTTTTCGCCTCAGATAGCTCCTCTTGGCTTAACTTGTTTCTTGCTTGAATCATATAGGTTCCTCTATAAACCTGACGATCTATGACTGGCATCTCTCGCCTGCTCAAGTTTATTGACGTAGTATTCCCGTTTTACTTCAACTTCGTGAATGGTTGGTTCATCCTTTTGCCCATGCACTCGGACAATCTTAGCTGGAATTCCGACAACCGTCACATCGCTAGGAACATCTGCAACAACAACCGCTGCAGCACCGACTTTGGCATTTTCACCGATTTCTACAGGTCCAATGACTTGAGCATGAGCAGAGATGAGAGCTCCTTTACGAACGGTCGGATGGCGTTTGCCAACATCCTTCCCTGTCCCGCCAAGAGTTACCCCGTGGTAGAGAAGAACCCCTTTTTCAACGATAGCCGTCTCCCCAATTACAAGACCTGAACCATGGTCGATAAAGACACCTGATTCAATCTGAGCTCCAGGGTGAATCTCTATCTGCGTCCAAAAACGCCAAAATTGGCTATGCATGCGAGCTAAAAGCTTAAAGCCGTGTTTCCAGAGAAAATGAGAGAGACGGTGGGCAGCCAAGGCTTTGACACCAGGATAGGTCAATAGAACCTCCAAAGTGGTGCGAGCCGCTGGATCATTTTCTTTTACGATATCAATGGTTTCACGCCACCATCCCATACATTTCTCCTTTTCTTATTCTGAGTCTTTTGGTGTTTCTGTAGTTTCTTTCTTAGGTTTGTGGTCCTTGTGGTGGTGACGAGGACGATCTCCATGACGAGGACCTTTATCCCCTTTTTCTTCTGAACGTTCAGGTTTTGGTGGACGTGGCAAGAGTGCCTTCATAGAAGCATCTACACGACCTTTTTCATCGATCTTAATAACCTTCACATCTACAAAATCACCAATTTGAACTAAATCTTCTACATTATTAGTACGAGTCCAAGCCATTTCAGAGATGTGTACAAGGGCATCTGTCTTGTCAAAGAGGTTGACAAAGGCACCAAATTTCTCGATACGAACAACTTTGGCATGGTAGACTTCGTCCACTTTCGCTTCACGAACCAAACCAGCAATGATTTCTTTAGCACGGTTGATGGCAACTTGGTCGCTAGAATAGATCGATACGTTACCTTCTTCGTCGATGTCAATCTTAACGCCTGTTTCAGCGATGATCTTATCAATGGTTTCTCCACCTTTACCGATGACAATTTTAATCTTGTCCACATCGATCTTGATGGTATCAATTTTCGGAGCAGTTGGAGCCAATTCTGGACGAACTTCTGGAATGGTAGCTTCGATGACGTCAAGGATTTCAAAACGAGCTTTCTTGGCTTGGGCAAGAGCTTCTGTCAAGATTTCTGCAGTAATCCCTTGGATCTTGATATCCATTTGAAGGGCTGTAATCCCATCACGAGTACCTGCAACCTTGAAGTCCATGTCACCAAAGTGGTCTTCCAAACCTTGGATATCTGTCAATACTGTATAGTTGTTTCCATCTGAGATAAGACCCATAGCAATACCAGCTACTGGCGCCTTGATTGGCACACCACCAGCCATAAGGGCAAGTGTTCCTGCACAGATAGAGGCTTGAGATGAAGAACCGTTTGATTCCAAGACTTCTGCTACTAGACGAATCGCATATGGGAATTCTTCCAAGCTTGGCAATACTTGAGCAAGTGCACGCTCACCGAGAGCACCGTGACCAATTTCACGACGACCAGGCGCACCGTAACGACCTGTTTCCCCTACAGAGTATTGAGGGAAGTTATAGTGGTGCATAAAGCGTTTCTTGTACTCTGGATCCAAACCATCGATGATTTGAGTTTCACCCATTGGCGCCAAAGTCAAGATAGAAAGAGCCTGAGTTTGTCCACGCGTAAAGAGTCCTGAACCATGTACGCGAGGAAGGAAGTCAACAACCGCATCCAAAGGACGGATTTCATCGACCTTACGACCGTCAGGACGAACCTTGTCTTCTGTGATCAAACGGCGCACTTCAGCGTGTTCCATTTGTTCCAAGATTTCAGCCACATCACGCATGATACGATCAAATTCTTCGTGGTCTGCATATTTTTCTTCGTAAACTGCTGTAACTTGGTCTTTAACTGCTTGAGTTGCAACTTCACGCGCCAATTTTTCTTCTACTTGGACCGCTTTTTGAAGGTCGCTGTTGTAGGCTGCGATGATTTCAGCTTGCAAGTCAGCATCTACATGAAGCAATTCTACTTCTGCTTTTTCTTTACCAACTGCCGCAACGATTTCTTCTTGGAAGGTAATCAATTCTTTAACGGCTTCGTGTCCTTTGAGAAGAGCTTCCAACATGATTTCTTCTGACAATTCTTTGGCACCAGATTCTACCATGTTGATAGCGTGCTTCGTACCTGCTACTGTCAATTCAAGAAGCGATTGCTCTGCTTGTTCTTGCGTAGGGTTGATGATGATTTGACCATCCACATAGCCCACTTGTACCCCAGCGATTGGTCCGTCAAACGGAATATCTGAGATAGACAAGGCCAATGATGAACCAAACATAGCTGCCATTGGTGCAGATGCGTTTTCATCGTAAGAAAGAACCGTATTGATCACTTGCACTTCATTACGGAAACCTTCCGCAAACATCGGACGGATTGGACGGTCAATCAAACGCGCTGTCAAAGTCGCATCTGTTGAAGGACGTCCTTCACGTTTCATGAAGCCACCAGGAAACTTCCCAGCTGCATACATTTTTTCTTCGTAGTTGACTTGAAGTGGGAAGAAATCCCCAGTTGCCATCTTCTTAGACATAACGGCAGCAGTCAAGACAGTTGATTCACCATAACGCACGACAACAGCACCATTTGCTTGCTTAGCAACCTGACCAGTCTCTACAATCAACTCACGACCCGCAAAAGTCGTTTGAAACACTTGTTTTGTCATTTTAATCCCCTTTGGATTGATAAAATTATACGCCTTGCCTACAAAGATCAAGATACTAAGCCGTTAAGCAACTCAAAGGAAAATAGGAAATCGAACGACGGAGCGACTGCTCCTAGGCAGATTTATCTTTTTCCACAGAGTTGTAGGCGTGTTCAATTACTCATGATATTTTGGACATTTAGAGTTGAGTTTTTGCAACCTTAATAACTTATATACCCTCATCTTTGTATCAAGTACGTACAGAGTCTATTTTATCATATTTTTCTTAAAAAGTGCGGGCTTTTCTATTAAAAAGGAACCATTCCTCCATGAAAAAGAGGAATGGTTTATTGTTTATGATCCTTGAGGTTGATGATTGAACAAGGCATGGGTTGCTTGATGGATGTATTGGGCAGTTTCTGCATTGTTCATAGTGTAGAGATGCACACCTGCAACGTCCTGAGTTACCAAGTCCACGATTTGGTCCACGGCATAGGCAAGTCCTGCTGCTCTGAGTGACTCAGGGTCATTCTCATACTTGTCTAAGATGGCTTTAAACTTACGTGGGAGATGGATATTCTCACAAGTCTTCAAAAGACGAAGAGCTTGGTTACGGTTGAGGATTGGCATGATACCCGCATGAATAGGCACGTCAATTCCAGCCAAGGTACACTTGTCTTGGAAATCATAGAAACGCTCATTGTCAAAGAAAAGCTGAGTTACAAGACTTGAGCAGCCTGCATCCACTTTTTTCTTGAGATTTTGAATATCTGAGATTTGGTTTGGCGAATCAGGATGTCCCTCAGGATAACAAGCACCAATGATATCAAAGTGTGGGGCCTGCTCCTTGATGAATTCAATCAGGTCTGTCGCATAACGGAAATCTTTTTGAGGCTCAACATCTGGAATGATATCTCCACGAAGGGCCAAGATTTTCTGTACTCCCACCTTATCCAAATCCGCAATGGTCTCAGCCACCTTGTCCTTGGTCAAGTAAATGGCTGGCAAGTGAGCAATGGTTGGAATCTCCAAATCATTTTGGATATAGTCAGCCAAACGAACCGTCGTCTCTTTGATATTAAATTTATTATTGCTAGCAGTCACACTGATGAAGTGTGGGGCCAAGTCCTGCATATCTTTCAGGGCTGCAATAATTTTGTCATTGCCTACTGCTGGGTTTGGAGGGAAAACTTCAAATGAGAGGGACGGTGTTTGACGTGACATATGTATGAACCTTTTCTAGTTGATTTCTTACTGATCAACCATGTAGGGAGAATTGTCTTTTCTTACAATTTCTCACGTGCAGCTTTAGCAGCTTCTACAAGGCGGATCAAGCTTTCTTTAGTTTCTGGGATACCACGTGTTTTCAAACCACAGTCAGGGTTGATCCATACTTTCTTGCTTGGAACTTTCGCAAGGATGGCTTCGATGGTGTGGTCGATTTCGCCTTCATTAGGCACACGAGGTGAGTGGATATCGTAAACTCCAGGACCCACTTCTGTTTGGAAATTTTTCGCTTTGAGTTCGTCCAAGATTTCAAGGTTTGAACGGCTTGCTTCAAATGAGATAACGTCGGCATCCAAGTTGTCGATAGCTGGGATGATATCTGTAAATTCTGAGTAACACATGTGAGTGTGGATTTGTGTGTCTGGTGCTACTGTTGAGTGTACCAAGCGGAAGGCTGGAATAGCCCAGTCAAGGTAGTCTTCGTACCAGTCGCTACGACGGAGTGGCAATTTCTCACGAAGAGCAGCCTCGTCGATTTGGATGATTTTCACGCCTGCAGCTTCAAGGTCAAGAACTTCATCCTTGATTGCAAGAGCGATTTGAAGAGTAGAATCCTTGATAGAGATGTCTTCACGTGGGAATGACCAGTTAAGGATAGTAACAGGTCCAGTCAACATACCTTTAACAGGTTTGTCAGTACGGCTTTGTGCGTAGCTAGACCATTTCACAGTGATTGGGTTGAGACGAGTGACATCACCCCAGATGATTGGTGGTTTAACCCCACGCATACCGTATGATTGTACCCAACCGTTTTTAGAGAAGAGGTAACCTGACAAGTTTTGACCGAAGTACTCAACCATGTCGTTACGCTCGAATTCACCGTGTACAAGCACGTCAAACCCAACTTCTTCTTGCCATTTAATCCATTCGTCGATGGTTTCAGCAAGGAAGGCATCGTATTCTTCTTGTGATAATTCACCCTTACGGAAGGCCAAACGTTTAGCACGAACTTCTTTTGTTTGAGGGAATGAACCGATGGTTGTTGTTGGAAGAGCTGGAAGTTTGAAGGCTTCTTCTTGGATAGCTTCACGTTCAGCAAAGGCTGGCAAACGAGTGTAGTCTGCGTCAGTCAATCCTGCAATACGAGCACGAAGTTCCGCATTTTCACCAACACGTTCAGTCGCAAAGAGTTCTTTGTTAGCTGCAAGTGCTTCTGCACCTTGACCGTTGCGGATAGCATCCAAGTCACGGATTTCATCCAACTTTTCAACTGCAAATGCAAAGTGGTTCAAGATAGCTGGTTCAAATTCTTCGTTAGCAGTTGTAAATGGCACATGAAGAAGTGAACATGAGCTTGTCAAAACAATGTTTTCAGCAGGGATTTGCTCAAGAACAGCCAAGCTCTTTTCGTAGTTGTTGCGCCAGATGTTCTTACCATTGACAATACCTGCATAAAGAGTCTTGTCAGCTGGGAAGCCACCTTTAACGAGTTCAAGAGTTTTCTTACCTTCAACGAAGTCAAGACCGATAGCATCTACTGGCAATTTGACAAGGTCAGCGTATACGTCACGAACGTCACCGAAGTATGTTTGAAGCAAAACTTCAAGACCTTTCTTGTCAGCCAAAAGCTTGTTGTAGAGGTTCAAGAAGAGGGCTTTTTCTTCAGCAGTCAAGTCTTTTACAAGAGCAGCTTCGTCCAATTGGATACGAGTCGCACCAAGTTCAGCCAATTTTGCAAAAACTTCTTGGTATGCAGACACTAAACTATCTACGAAGTCTTCTGCTTTTACGCCTTCTTCAAAGTCTGACAATTGAAGGAAAGTGAATGGACCTACAAGGACAGGACGAGTGTTGAGACCAAGTTCTTTAGCTTCTTGGAACTCATCAAAGATCTTGTGTCCAGCCAATTTTACTTGAGTGTCTTTTTCAAATTTTGGAACGATATAGTGGTAGTTAGTATTGAACCATTTTTTCATCGGAAGGGCACGAACATCCCCTTTTTCTCCTTGGTAACCACGTCCCAAAGCAAAGTAGCGTTCAAGATCAGATAATTCTAAGTTTTGTACTGATGCAGGAACTACGTTGAAAAGGAAGGCAGCATCAAGGAAGTTGTCATAGTGAGAAAAGTCATTTGATGGGATTTCAGTGATGCCTTTTTCTTTGACGATGTTCCAGTGTTTTGCACGCAATTCTTTAGCCGCAGCCAAAAGTTCTTCTTCTGAGATTTCTTTTCTAAAGTATTTTTCAGTTGTAAATTTTAATTCGCGGAATTCACCCAAACGAGGGAAACCGATAATTGTAGTTGACATGTTTTGTCCTCCAAAAATTGTTGTTGAAACTATCTTAACAGAAAAGAAAGCGTCTGTATAATTGTAAAAAATTAGGCTTTGATATAGTTTGAAACTATATCGCTATTTCGAGCACAAAAAAAGATTTAGAGAAAATTCCCCAAATCCTTTGATAGATGAAGATTGACAAACTTTCAAGGTTGCTAGATTCATCGAAAAATAATAGTGAACTGACAGCTAACTATGGCTTGTTATTAGAAAAGACTATAGGTCAGTTTAATCAACTATTTTCCTGTTCAAGTGGAACGACTGCTAGTGTCTTGCCTAAACTGGCTAAAACTTTTAAGACGGTATCTAACTGAGGGCTAGTCTTACCTGTTTCCATTCTAGCTATGACAGGCTGACTTACTCCACTGAGTTCTTCTAGCTTTTTCTGACTAATTCCTTGCTCATGTCTAGCTTCGATCAATTCACTCATGATAGCCACCCGCATATCACTTTCAAGGATTTCCTCCTTGGTGAAGAGTTGAGACCGGACATCCTTCCAATTACTCCCAATAGCACTATTTTTCATCACTTAACTCTCTTTCTTTTAAGTCCTTCAGTTCACGCTTGGCTTTTTTAAAATTATAACTCAAAAGTTATTAAAAGTAAATCCAAATACTTATAAAAAGAAGACCTTAGAAAAACTCTAAAGGTCTCATCTTTATTATTCGAAAAAATTACGAGAAGAGTTATAATGTGGAGCTAATCCTGACTCTTACTCCAACTCTATCCCCTTCTCTCGGAGATTAGCTAAACACTCCTCATAGTATTCTGCATCATGTTCACAATAGATAGGCTTGCCTAGCTTCTCCTCTGCTAAGTCTTCATAGGGAGTGCAAATTTTGCCACGGTAGTTCTTGTCCAGCCACTCTGGACTGACATTGTAGCCACGGCCAGCCATCTCCTCCATGATCAAGCGATGATAGGCATAGAGACGATAGGGCGAGTGAGTAAAGACATAGTCCACCGTCGCATGTTTTCTGCCCCAGCCATTGCCACGCAAAGCACAACACTCTCGGTGTTGCCCTAGGAGCTGAGGACGGGGAAGCTGTGAAATCAAAGCCTCATGCCAAAGTCTCATGGGAGTCTCCTTTCAGTAAGGTAGAATTTTGCAGATAAGCATTTGGGTAACGTTCAAGCAACTCTCTCGTCTTAGCAATCAAGTCTTCCTTTGAAGCTTGACCAAAGCGGTAGCGATCCAGCAAGAGCATATAGTTTTTGCGCTCAGCATCTGTCGCTTTCTTTTTGAAATAGCCCCAAATATGCTGAAAGGCATTGCAGACTTGACCTCTATGCTCAGGGATTTGACAGGCACGGTCAATCAGTTCTTGAACATGACTGACCTCCACCTGTTCATTCTTGAGATATTGGCGAATCTCATTGTAAATATTGCTGGAATGGCTCAAAACGAGATATTTATTTCTAGCCCAGAGTTGCTGACACTGGGATTTTTGATTAATTTGTTCCATGTTTCTCCTTGTTTTCTATCCGTTTCCAGGAAATATGGAAACAAAGTTGTAACTTAAAAATGAGCGAATTATGAGCGGAATATGAGCGAATTAATTAGCCCCATCACCCTTTAAAGTTTTTCAAAAACTCTTTGAGCTCAGCATCGGCTTCTGGTGTGGTTCCGTGGAGTTGACCGAGCATTTCAAGTAGGGAAGCTGTTTGGCTTTGAATTGCTTCATTTGTCTTGTTAATCTTGCTAACGATGTCTTTCAGTGGCTCTACTTCTTCTTCCTCAAAGGTATCTACATAACGAGGGATGTTGAGGTTATAGTCATTTTCGACGATTTCTTCATAGCTTGCTAGGTGGGCAAACTTATCAATCTCCTTACGTGAATTGTAGGCTTCCAGAATCTTCTTGATATGAGCATCCGTCATGATATTCTGGTTTTTACCCTTATCAAACTCCTTAGAAGCATCGATAAAGTAGACATCACGATTGATGCGGTTCTTTTTGAGAATGATGACCGTGGTCGGAATGCTGGTATTAAAGAAGATATTGGCAGGTAGACCAATAACCGTATCAATAGCCCCTTCTTCTAGCAAGGCCTTACGAATGGTTCCTTCCGCATTGCCACGGAAAAGAACACCATGAGGAAGGACGATAGCCATAACTCCATTATCTTGCTTGAGATGGTAGTAACCATGTAAAAGGAAGGCAAAGTCAGCCTTGGACTGGGGAGCAAGTTTCCCAAAAGGAGAGAAACGAGGATCATTCAGGAAGCCAGAGCTTGCTGACCACTTGGCAGAGTATGGAGGATTCATGAGAACCCCATCAAAGTTGGTCGGTTCCTGTGTCGGCCAGTCTTCGTCTAGTGTATCAGCATTGTGGAGAAATTGATTCTCAACTGGAACCCCGTGTAGGATCATGTTCATCCGAGCTAGGTTATAAGTCGAGGTATTGAGCTCCTGACCAAAGTAGACGACTGTCTGCGGCTTGTGAGAGTATTTCTTGGCATTGAGCAAGAGAGAGCCCGACCCCATAGTCGCATCATAGATGGTAAAGCCTAGCTGGTCCTCACGACCCAAAAAGGCAATCTGAGTCATGAGTTTGGCAACAGGCTGAGGTGTATAAAACTCACCAGCTTTCTTACCCGAGTCAGTCGCAAACTGACCGATCAGATACTCATAGGCATCCCCCAGCATATCACCCGCATGACCAGCCACATCTAACACAGCCAACTCCTTCATGACTGCTGCTACTGTTTGGTTTTGCTTTTGCGGAGTTGCCCCTAGCTTTTTAGAGTAGAGGTCAATATCTTCAAAGAGATTTTCATAGAGGTCGTCACTCTGCTCGATATCACGAAAACCTTGAGCTAGATCTTCTAGCTGGAAAGTCCCTTCATTGACACGCGCCACTAGAGCCGTAAAGGTCAAGTCTGGCTTGATGATATAGTTGAGCTCATCATTCATAACAGAGACCAGATCCTCATGAGTATCCGCATCCTCGTAGTAGTTGCGATAGACCTCAAGGGCATCCCCAAGACTATCAGTCCCCTCTTCCATGGTCTCAGCCACGAAAAAGAGCATCTTGTCTGACAGATACTTATAAAAGACCATACCCAAAAGATAGGACTTGTAGTCGTTAGCATCCATCTTAGAGCGGAGAACATCCGCTGAGTTCCACAGGGCTTGGTAGAGCGACTGGGACGTTTGTGTTGTTTCCATAGTGTTTCTTTCTAAGTTTTGCAATTAATTTTTTTAAACAAGCAATCATTTATAACAAATCACTTCATTCTCAATCGTTCGAATCAATTCCAAAGGAATATCAGAGACTGGAAGTTGATAAACGATATTTTTTCGAGGGTTATAAAATCCAAGATTTTCGATAGACAGGAAGTCAGGATCATAGGAATGTAAACCCATGATATAGTATACAAGTACTTGTAGTGTATGGTCTTTATTAGGAGCTGTTTTAGTCACCTTAAAATCCCATAATGTGTCCTTGGTCAGAAAATCTCCATCACCCTTATCAATCGTATCTGTATAGCCTCCAAGAAAATGAAAGCCATCCTTTACCAAAGGACCATAGAGATCAAAGAAACAAAGGCTTCGCTCCACCATGATACAAATATTCTCTATCGTTTCTGCATCTACTATAATTTCCTCAAAAGGCCTATAATACTTAATCCCTGCACGAAAAACGACATCAAAGGACGCTAGACGACAAGCACTTTCTATCGATAAATCATCCAATCCTGTCACCAAATCGAGCAGTGCTTCTGCTAGGTCTCCCATGCCCACCATCTGAGCTCCCAAGAGAGATATTCTGAAAGCCTCACGGGCTTCTGTCCCTTTCATAAATCGAGTCAAGTAGTCCACACAAATCCCCACTAAACTAGGAGATACAGACTCTACCGGATGCAGAACTCTGTGGTCTTCAAACTGCTCTACTGAAAATAACTTGATAGGTAAGTAGCCACCTCTAGGTTGGTTAATTTCTTTGATACGTTGTGTTACAGATACCATGAGTTCTCCCTTTTTATAGATAAATTTTTAAAGAATGTCACTTCAGTTTTCCTTCTTCCGTAATCGCCTAGCAGAGCTGGCTTCCATCTTATGTTTAGTAATTGGATTAGTATATAATCTCCCTAACGCCAATTTTAAAAAACTTGTTAATTGTTTGTTAGTATCAATAATAAATTTTCCTTTTGATACCTTAAAATCCTGCTCTGGGTATTGTTCATAAGATGTTAATAAGGTGCTAATTATTGTGGTATTAGATAAATCAATTTCATCATCTTTTAAAATTGCCAACATCTTTAAGTTATTAGTCTTAATTTTAAAGTCTGAAACAAAACTCACCAGATTAAATTCTTTAAACTCATCAACTTCTGCAAGACTAGCTATACGATAGTAATCATCAATCCCCTTAAATAAGCTACGAATCGTTCTAAAATTTTTGAAATACAATTTATCATTCCCATCGAAGTAAGCATCATTATCAGATTTTAATTCTATACCCTTTTCAATAATTGTTCTTTCAGCTCTTCCAGATCTATATCCCCATTTCAAGATTGACCTATCAACCAGTCTCTTTGATTGTGTGATTTTTTGAAAAACTAACCCATCATTTTCAACTTTTCGAAAAATCAAATCAATTTTCGAGAACTCTTCTTCATTCACATCGTTTAGACCCGCAGTATTTAAAAACTTATCTTCATATTCTTTGACCATAGACATATGCGAATCATCAATTTTAACATAGAACCATTCATCATGTTCTAATTTTATTTCTGAATCAAATTCTCTACTATTTTCAGGATTAATCTCCGGAGCAACTAATTCTGAAATATCATCCGAGTTCTCCAATTTTCTATATATTTGACCTACTTTTACTAAAAACATACTATCCCTTCTCCAAAAAAGTAAAATTATTTATTCTAACTAGTTCTTCAATAGTCCCAGTTTCTTTAACATCTTTTTTCTTACTATAAATAATAAAGACATTCCCGTATTTATCAGTTACTCTGTAATAACGATATGAGAGTAACCATATCAAATTAAAATAATACGATCTCTCCATAAGAATCCACCATATTAGAAAAATGAGGACTATTACTACAATCTGATATAAGAAAGTTAATTCACCTAAACCCAGCATAATTACAAAAAGGCCTAGGTAAGTTGGAATTATTTCATTTTCTACTGGTTGTATACTTTCAACTTGGGCAGTATCATTCGCTTCCTTGAATCTTATCAAATACCTTAAGACTCCAAAAGAAAATAAAAGCATCAGTATAATCAACACTCCTATTTTTAGAAAACTACATGCACAAGTATCATGTGAGGGAAAAATGTCTATAGTAAATAGATACAAGACTAAACCTGGCGAAAAAGAACAAATTGATAAACAAAACGACAAACATAATCTTTTAAATTTTTTCATAACAAAATTCTATATAAACATATCCTGCAAGAGTTTCTTTTTCAGTGTTTCTAGCTTAGAAATTTTTTCTTGGTAAGTATTAATGAGGTTATCGAGGTTTGAGAAATAGGAGCCGATGGCTTGTTGTTCTTCAAGATTTGGAAATACAAATTTCAAGCTAGAAAAGTCTTTAAAACTAATACTTTTCCCATCTCGAATTCCATAGGTAACTGTCTCTAACCGTTTTATAAACTCTTTCGAAGTTAAAATCGAGTTCCAAAAACCTGGTAAGTGATTTTCTTTATCAATAAAATCTATAATTGTATATGCAGGTGAAGTTATTCCTTCTAATTTAGATAAAGCAAAACCTCCTTGAAAAGAACGTAAATGAATTACAAACTGACCTGGTTTGACAACCTTATAATTATTGAGAGTAGCTTCATCATACTTAATATCAATACCTATTTCATCTCTCAAAACCATACCATCAATTTGAGAAGCAGACAGCACAGGCAATAATGCTCTATTTTTCTCAGATACTGACTTAAAAATCTCATCTGCACGTTTTATTTTCCACTCACCCTCAAATCCATCCAAACGAATCTCAGGAACGGTCTGTCCAGCCTTGGGAAACATTTTAGAGAGCATGGTCGCCTTAAGAGATTGGTAGTTGGCAAGATTGTCCTTGTAGCTAGCCAGAAGGTCGTCGAGGGTGCGGAAGAGGGATCCGATAGCGGATTGTTCTTCATTAGAACTAGGAATACTAAACTCTGTCTGTGACACTGTCTTCCAATCAGAACGTGGCATCTTTGTTCCAGATGTATCATTTGCAACTCTTTGAAATTTTGGCGATTGTACTAATGAAAATAAAAATTTTGAATCACAATTTCTTGCCTGCAAGACCCAAAAATCTCCTAATGCAATACCATTAAAATTAGGGTGTAGCCAATTTTTTAAATATGGACGTAACTTCCCATACAAAATATCATTTGTTTCAAACACTATTCCTTTCCGGCAATCAATATTTTTATTTAAATCTTTGTTCAATCTCCCTTCTCCAGAAATTATATCTTGATATTCAATTCTTGGGAAATCAGGGTTATCAGAACTTTTAGTTCTCCTTTTTGCTATCTCTTCAAACGTTTTTCTTACCCATGAATGTTTATTTTTTAAGAACCTAATTCTTGGTTTCTCCATCCCTATCCTGCTTTCTCACTATTTTAAATTTTATATTAGATACATTATATTCTTGTTTTATAATTTTTTCTGCCATTTTCTCTGGAGAAACTAGCCTAAATGTAGTTTCGGTTATATACTTCGTTAAATAAGTCCTTAACTCATCACATTTTTCAGTTAATTTAGACTCTTTCATAAAGTCATCAGCAACTTCTTGATAATCTTCAAAATTCTTCACTCGATTTATTTTTTGGTGATAATCTACAAATATTGCAACTTCCTTACGAACCTCTTCTTTTAACCTAGATAATTCAATATCATCTTGTATAACCAGAGTTAGCAATAATAAATCTCTTAATTTTATAATTGAATCATATTTAGGTAGCAAATAATCTGAATATAATAAAGGAAAAATTTTTTCAAACTCAATATCTTCATCTGATTCTACTTCTTTAGGGATCATCTTTATGAATTCAAATATTGAATCTGCAAATAAATTTTTAGCAATTCTTAAATCACTTAATATCTCATACGAGCGTTCTGCTCGCTCAATTGTATATTGTAAAAAAATACGTTCTCTTTCGTTCTCTTCTTGTTTTTCAAAAAATTCTCGTTGTAACTTATGTTCATCTTGTAGCTGTTTAAGTTGCTATTTATTTTGGAGCTTTGCTACATAAACTGCTACACCAGCACCTAGTAAAGCCCCTATCATGGAACTAATAAACTGAGAATTAAGAAATGTAATTATAAAATCCATTTATTGTCATTTCCCTTAAGTATCAAGTATTAATAATATTATTGCAAGTTACATACTATTCAAAGATTATTTAATCCAAAAGAACTTCTCTCATCCCATCAACATCATCGCTTTTTATAAATACAACATTTCTATTGCCGGTTAATTCGACAAGTTTATCTTTCCCTAGAATAATAGCTAAATTCTTAATGATAGATCTTTTAGCAGATTCGTTATAGTATGTAAAAATAAATCGATAATTATATCTTTTTAAATAGGCTATTTCAAAACACTTTTCAAATATCTCTTTATCAAGTGGATCAACCGAGTGTCCAAACACAATAATATTCTTTGAAACTGCTGCACTCCAATCTGATAACTTTGTATAAATAAAAAATTTTTCATATAAGTTCCCAGTTTCTTTAACAACACGTTGATAGTATTTTTGGTAAGGTATTAAATCAGAATTGACCTCATTCCTCTTATCTTCTATACCAAAGACCATTGTATTTATTTCTGATTTACTTCTGTTTAGATCAATTTCACCATGTATAAAATGGGTCTTTTCTAAAGAAATGTTATATAGTTTATTTGGTGTATGTGTATAATTGAAATTAATTACACTAGACTCTGAAATATTATTGATTGCAACTAGTGCAGTTTCTACTGGAGCTATTTTATTAATCTCAAAATCTACATAATCTCTATACGAAAGATAAATTTCTAAGAGCTCAGTCAGTAAATCAAGATGATTAATAAAAAGATTATTTAATTCTGATATAGCTAATTCTCTCTCTAGTTTATCCCATCCAGAGCTATAATAAAGTTTAAACATAATGGTACCGATGAATATTTTTGAAGCATAATTTCCCTCTTCATTCATCTTTCTATGAAAATGGTCAGCATATTTTGGGTATAATTCACCGCTTTCGAGATATAACTTATCGGAATTTAGTCGGAAAAAATCTATTGCTTCAGCAAGTTGAGAAATCATTATTTCAAGATTTGACCAATTATCTCCAAGTTTAAACTTATTCTCATTAATAAATTGAATATATAAATTATTTCTGTACTTTTCAATATCAATCTGATTGCTATAAAGAAAATCCTCTAACTGAATATCTTTTTCAGTAAACAGTTTCTCAGCAAACTCTAAAAAATCATTATAACTTGTTTTTCGACCCATGGCTAAATCAAAGCCGTTTCCTAAAATCAATATTGTATCCGCCATTTTTCCTCCGATATTCTCCTATCTCCCAACCCTAAGTGGCTCAATCACCTCTTCGATCAGTTGGGTATAGGCTTCTTTGATTTGTTTTTTATAGAGGAGTGGATTGAGGGCATCTGCCACCTCAACTTTATAGTCCTTGTAGCGCTGACTCTTGGTCAGTTGGCTTTCTCCTAGTTGTTTTTTAGCTCCCTTGCGGTAGTGATTGACATAGTAGCGGAGTTCATCTTCACCCACATACCAGGTCTTGCTAAAGTCTTGGATATGTTGCTGGATGACTGCTTCAATCATCTGGTCAAGGATATTTGCGATGGATTGACCTCTGTAGCGGTCTGGATTTGCCTGTACTTCTTGCCAAAGTTCTGAGATGATCTGGGCAAGGTTTGGATTGGTCTTCTCCAGACTTTGGATATAGGTATCCACTGCTTCTCTGTCCTGTGCACTGAGACTCTTTTCCTGACTTTGCTCTAGCTCGATCAGGCTTTGGATCAGGGTCAGTATATAGGCATAGTTGATCTCATCGACTTGGATAGACTCCAGTTCGTAGTGGATATCCAGTGGCTCCCCATCCTCATCACCATCTTCTGAACGACTTTTAAGTTCGGCAAGGATATTTTGATAGAAGCCTAGATAGGTTTCCAAGTCTTCTGCGGTTAGTCCTGTCTCTGCATAGATTTCTTCCTCGTCATACTCTTTATAAACTCGGATAGAAGCCAAGTATTTATCAAAGGATTGATAAGCCTTGGCTAGTTTTCTCAATTCAGGTGTAGAGATTTGTTCGATTTGGAGTCCTTCTTCGGGATCATCTGTGATGAGATTTTGGAAGTCACTACAACTTCTCAAAAAGTTTCTCTTTTCTTCTTCCCAGCTAGGTGCTAGGACATCATTTTCTCCACCATTTGAGTAGAGTTTGAGGGCATTATCCACTGCTTCCTTAAAGGCTAGAGGCTTTTGGAAGGTGATGATATGGCCATAGTTCTTACTAGAATCAAAGATACGATTGGTTCGACTAAAGGCCTGAATCAGATCCTGCGGTTTCATGGGCTTTCTGTCGATAAAAAGAGTCGACAGACAAGGGGCATCAAATCCAGTTAGGAGCCGATTGACCACGATGACCAAGTCCAACTGTTCATTTCGATAGAGATACTTGTCCTGTTTTCGGGCTAGACGGTTATTGACATCAGTATTAAAGCCACGAAGATCCGCCATAGTAAAGTGAGTATCAAACTCTCGGTTATAATCCTCTAAGACCTGCTTCATGTGGTCTTGGTTGGCTCTTGAGTCTTCTTCATTCTCCGTAACGGAGTAGGTGATGGTCGCCTTTGGAAAGTCAGGAAGGACCATCTTGACTCTCTCAGATACCTTGACCCGTGTCTGACCAGCCTTGACTTTTTTTAGAAGGTCATAGTAGGCTTGGGCTTGAGGGATAGACTTGACAGTAAGTATGGCATTGTAGGTATCACCCACTCCTTTTTGGAAGCCCAGTTGTTGGCGCGATTTATTGATAATGGCATCCAAGACTTCCAGCATGTGTTCCTCATTCTCATAGACGCTATCAGGTATTTTTTCTTCAGCCTGGTCTGTGATGAGGGTATTGCGATAGTCTACCTTAAAGCCTAAGACAGCACCGTCATGGATGGCTTCCTTGACTGTATACTCATGGAGACGGTCTCCATACTGTTGCTGGGTGGTTTGAGCTAGGTCACCGACCTGCTGGCGTTTATTTTCCTTAAAGATGGGCGTGCCTGTAAAACCATACCAGAGGGACTGAGGGAAAAAGGCTTTAATATCTTTTTGTGTTTGTGGTGTCACGGCACGGTGGCATTCATCCACGACAAAGGCTACTCGGAGACCCTTGATTTTGTCCGCATCTCGTTGGTAAAGACCTTGGTCAAACTTGCGCATCATGGTGGTGATTTTCTGGATGGTTGTCACCACGACACGCTTATCATTACTTCCTAAGCGCTTGACCAGATCATGTGTATTATCCGTCTCATCGATATCGATGACGTCATTGGTCGCATAAGAGAGAAAGGATGATGTGGTTTGTTGGTCCAAATCCCTGCGGTCAACGACAAAAATCGTCTTTTGGATAGATGGAATTTGAAGGAGATTGCGAGCTACCTTATAAGAGGTCAAGGTCTTCCCTGAACCTGTTGTATGCCAAACATAGCCTGATGCTTGCTGGCGAGAGGCTTCCTGCACCGCTTCGATGGCATGGATCTGATAGGGGCGCAAAAGGATGAGTGATTTCTTGCTATCATCAATGACAGAATACTGCATAACCATCTGATGGGCACGAGGGATAGAAAGGACCTCATGCGCAAAGCTGGTCAGATTTGTCACAGGATGATTGTCCTTATCCACCCACTTGGTTAGAAATTGCTTGTTGAGTTTATTTTCACGAGCTGCAGCGATATAGCGAGTATCGACCTTGTTGGTCACGACAAACATCTGCAAGCTAGAGTAGATGCCACGGAACTTGCCTTCACGGTCATATTTTTTAATCTGATGAAAGGCATCGATAAATGCTGCTTGGGAACTCTTGAGCTCGATTTGAATCATGGGTAAACCGTTGATGAGGAGAGTAACATCCAATCTACGGTCTTGGTCCAGAGGATTTACTTTTTCTCTCTGAACTTGATTGACAACTTCGTAGCTAGACTTTCCTGCTGCGATATTGTCACGCCAAATGACTGACAAACGGATGGTGCCTAGACTTGCATCTTCTCTTTGAATCTCAACTTTGGCAATGCCATTTTCTCCGACCAACCACTTGGCAGCATCATAGTAGCTGACAAAGTTGAGTTGGTTCTGAATCTGGCGTTTTTCCTGCTCAGTCAAGGGATGGTCTGCTAGCAGAGCAACGTTGTTTTGGGCTAGTTTCTCAAAGAAATTGTCCCATAGTTGTTCTTCTGTTTTTAGGTCTTCTCTATAAGTCCATTGGCTTTCACCAGTTACCAGCTGGTTTATCAGTTGTTTTTCTATTTCCAGTTCTGGTTTTACCTGCATCTATATTTCTCCTTCAGGGACTGCATTCTCCCTATTATTATATCATATTCCAAGTGGAAATAACTTCTTCCCCCCCTACTTCAAAGCACTTTTGACCTTCTTCTTGGTGATGATACGGTCATTTTTGTTGGCTAGGGATTTGAGTCGGGCTTCGAGTAAGACTTTTCTGCCCGCTTCATTACGGGTGTAAACTAGATGGTACTCACCTAGCTGTGGTGCGACGGCATCTAGGAAGAGCTGGGCATCTTCCTTGCGTTTTTCAAAGAGGCTAGGCACTACGAAATACTTGGACTGACCTGCTGGTGCTTTTTGAGCGACTAAGAGGTAGCGTTGATTGTCCACTGGTGCAAAGAATTCTCCCAAGGCCTTGGAAAAAAGTTCCTTGTCTCGCATACTGCCACCTTTTAGATAGGCAAAGACGTTAAAGCTATCCTTGTCCTCATCGACCTGCACGCGCGACTGGTCATCAGACAAATGCCCTGCAGTCACCATGACCTTACGAATAGCTTCACCGATCTGGCGCAAGCGTTTATAAGGACTCTTGTAACTGTAGTAGCGAAATGCTGTGATGGCTAGGAAGAGGCCACAAAGAGCTGTCAACCATGGCAAGGCAAATAAGGTTAGTCGAACGACATAAGCCAGGAGACTAATGGCAAATACCATCAGAGCATAGCGAAGCCACTTTTCAGCATCCGCCAAGGCAAGCAGAGGGATTCGTTTGCTGTCGGTCGCCACTTCGTTGACAATCTCAATCTTATCAACAACAATGAGAGATTCCTGCCATTTTTTACGAAGCGAGGCACGATCTTTGGATAGTTCCATGATCTTCTCGTTATAGTCTTTGAGTTTCTTTTTTTTAAATGGAAACTCAGGAAAGTTCAAGCGATCCAGACCTGTTTCGATGGTATCTTCCTTATAGGACAAACCGAGGAAATGGTCCATACGACGGGCAAGGGTTTGTAGGTCCTGATATGGATTGAGGTCTTGTTCTTCTTGATCCTCCTTAGAAAAGACTGGATTTTTGTAAGGTTTGATGGCTACTAGGTGCCAGATATTGCTGGTCTTTTCTGGATGGCCTGACCAGACACGAATGGCACGCCCTCGCATCTGATTGCTGAGCATAAAGCTTCCGACAAAACTTCCGAGGATGAGAGAGTTGACGCAAGGTGCATCCCATCCTTCTCCCAAGAGAGACTTGGTTCCGACCAAGACCTGGATAGAACCACGTTGGAAGAGCTCGGTCACTGCTGCGACCATCCCCTTAAAGATGGATGGAAAACCTACTTGGAGATAGGTCCCTTGGTCAAGTTTTCCGATAGCAGAGAAGGTCAAGCTAGTGTTTGGGATGAGTGCTTCGAGTTCAGCCTTGACACTGGCAGGTATGATAACGACACTACCAGAAAGGACTGCTATAGGGACAGAAAAACTTTGCTTTTGTGCACTTCTGCGAATTATTTCAAAGTAAGGTAGGACACCTAATTGAGTGATGGGTGCCTGATCATCCCCTAGATAGTTAGCAAAGTCCTTACGAATATAGTCTGCTAGGACTAGTTGTCTCAAGTCTTTTCCGAGGCTAGCATACTCGGTCGCAAAGATATCAGCAATTCCAGATAATTTCCCCAATGATTGGTTGAGGATTTGGTCATTGGCCTTGGATTTGACCAAGAAAACCTGACGTTTTTCAATCAATCCTCTTGATTTCAGTTCTGCTTCTATCTTTTTCTTTGTCTCCTGCGGATCCTCATACCAGTCAGGAGTCTGATAGAGAAGGCCTTGCAAGAGAACTTCTAGCCAATAATAATTGAGGGCAGGCAAGCCTTCAGCTCCTAGTAAATCTTGTAGATGCTTGGGAATTTCCTGTTTTTGAGCTTGTAGATAAATGAGGAGCGCTGAGAGATACTTGGGATCTTCAAGGAGCATATCCGCAGAGATTTCCCCTTTGAGGACCTTGGAACTCCGAATCAGCTCTTGGAAGTCAGGATCAAGGACTAGTTGTCTGACATACTGCCACTTGGTGTCTTCAAACTCTTCTAAGCGCTTGTCCTCTTCCTTAGTCGGAAAACAGATATAGACAAAGTCCTGATGAGGGCAAAGAGTATCTTCCTTGACTAGTTCTGGCACTGTGATTTCTTGGTCAATCTCGCCACACATCTGGAGATAGCGTTCCCAGAGTTCTGGTTCACTGTCATAAGGCGGTGTCGCAGTGAGAGAGATGACTTTCAGTTGCTGGTAGCTTTTACGGAAGTCTTCTAAGCTTTTCCACCATTCATTTCTCAAATGATGGCATTCGTCCAGACAGAGGGTTTCAACGCCCCTTTCCTTGAGGCTGGCAATTAGGTCAAATCCGACATAGTCCTCAATCTCGCCATTATCCTCTTGAGATTGTACCTGTTGCATAGCGCTGTGAAAAGCTTGGTAGGTGGCGATGGTAATTCGCTTCATGTCCTTGAGATTTTGGGACACGAGATTTGTGACTTGGTCCTCATCCTCTAAAAAGGCCTGGCGAATCCTATCCACCCATTGTTCCCGGATGGTCACCGTCGGTACCAAAACGAGGGCAGGCTTATCAAAGCGGGCAATCAACTCGATTCCTATGGTTGTTTTCCCTGAACCTGGTGCTGCCACAAGGTGGACATGGCCATCTGCCTGGTATTCTTGGAACTTATCCAAAACCTGCTTTTGATAGTTGCGCCAAGTACCATTAAACTTCAATCCTAACATGATTTTCCTCATTCTAAGCTGTCATTTTCTTATTCCCATTTTACCATACTTGAGACTAAGTCACACGAAGTTTCCCATATAGTCTTTCTCCTTAAAATATGGTATAGTAGAATCATACTACACAAGAGGAGTTTACATGTCACACGATAAAGAAATGAAAGCTGTTTCTCCCCTTCTACAGCAAGCAATTAATATTTCTTCCATCATCGGTGGAGTTGGTACTTTGATTTTCTGTATCTGGGCCTATCAGGCTGGAGTCTTGCATTCTAAGGAAACCCTATCTGCCTTTATCCAACAGGCCGGTATCTGGGGGCCACCACTCTTTATCTTTTTACAGATTTTGCAGACGGTTGTTCCTATCATTCCTGGTGCTCTGACATCCGTTGCCGGTGTCTTTATCTACGGGCATATCGTGGGGACGATTTACAACTATATTGGTATTGTTATTGGTTGCGCCATTATCTTTTACTTGGTGCGTCTCTACGGAGCCCCCTTTGTTCAGTCTGTCGTCAGTAAGCGCACCTATGATAAGTACATTGGCTGGTTGGATAAGGGCAATCGTTTTGACCGTTTCTTTATTTTTATGATGATTTGGCCAGTTAGTCCAGCGGACTTTCTCTGTATGCTGGCTGCTCTGACCAAGATGAGCTTCAAGCGCTACATGACCATCATCATCTTGACCAAGCCCTTTACCCTGGTTGTTTACACTTATGGATTGACCTACATCATTGATTACTTTTGGCAAATGTTCGCCTGACCACTAAAAAAAGGTTGATCAAAAACTCAATTTTATACTCAATGAAAATCAAAGAGCAAACTAGAAAGCTAGCCGCAGGTTGCTCAAAGCACTGCTTTGAGGTTGTAGATAAGACTGACGAAGTCAGTCACATATGTAATCCAAGGTGAAGCTGACGTGGTTTGAAGAGATTTTCGAAGAGTATTATCAGAAAATGAAAAAAATAAAACGCATAATATCAAGGCTTTTCAACACCTGATAGTATGCGTTTTCTGATTATAAAAACTTTTTGCCCAGCCTCTTTTTGTTAAGCTTCTTTTTTCAGTAGGAGAGAAACAAGGACTGATGTCGCAATCATCCATACTCCTAGAATGATAAAGGTCATTCGACCATTCGTTGTTACTAAGCCAATTCCTGAAAGAACAAAAGGTGTTAACGAGGCACCAAAACTACATCCCAAAACAGCATAGGAAGTTGCTTTGTTGAGAAGTTTTGCTGGGATTCTTTCAGATATCAATTGAAAGACTGTCGTAAGAGCGATACTGTAAGCAAATCCTCCTAAGACCGAACCTGCAACGACTACCCAGAGAGAAGGTGAGAGAGCAATGATGATTTGCCCGATACCAAAGGTTACACCCGCAACCAATAACAATTTTTCCTTAAAGGCAGAGATGAGGAAAGAAAAGCTAATTCCCGCCAGAATTCCAATCAACTGCATGGCACTGAGTACCAGGCTTGACAATTGAGCATCTCCAAAGCCTGCCTCAATCATGAGACTAGGAATACGGAAGGTAATGGCTGTATTGGTACATACAATGACTGCAGCCCCGATGGCTAGAAAGAAAATCAACTGTTTCATAGAGCGAGTCAATCTTACTACTTCTTCTGTCTTTTGCTTGGACTCATGAACTTCTTCTTTGTTATAAGGGACAAAGAGAAGGAAGAGTACAAGAACTACTAGACCTGCTGCATAGGCTAGGAAGGTTGCGGTCCACCCAAAGGCCAAAAGTTGACCGACTGCCAAGGTCAAGATAGAGGCTCCCACCACCTCAGCTGAGCCACGAAAACCAAGCATCTGGATACGAGTTTTGCCATGGTACCGTTCACTGATGATCGAGATGGCCTTGGCGTTTAGCATCCCCACACCAATTCCAAAAAGGAGACGAGTAGCAAAGACAAAGTAGTACCCCTGATACCAGAAGGGAGCTGTTCCGCTGATTGACAAAATCAAAAGTCCCAAGGTCAGCTGGAGACGTTCAGGAAAAATCCGTTCTAAAACTCCATTTAAGAGGAGCATGGCCATAATCCCAAAGGATGGAAGGCTGACCAAGAGCTCGACCTGACCAGTCGAATAGCCCTGATAATAGTCAAACATGGCTGGTAGGGCACTTGATATAGAAAATGATGTGATCAATACTAACGACAGGGAAAGTATACTCACTTTTTCCAAAAATTGTTTCATCTTATCCTCATTCATTATTTATGTTAAGTCAAAAGAGCTAGATATTACTCTAGAGAAAAAAGATTCCTTTCTTCTAGTCCCTATCACTCTTTTAGCAAAAAGGTCCTTTCCTATCATACACTGTTTCCCAAAAATTGGCAAGCAACTGCTTTATAAGTTCAACATAAAAAGTAGGACCATCAGACTCGGTGAAGCCTGTTGAATCCTACTTTTATAGATTTTAGTAAACTATCTTACTTAGATTTTCAAGAATCGACGCATTGAGATTCCTGAACCAAGTGAACCGATACAGATTCCGATGAGGAACAAAAGACCAATCATCAATGGAATAAAGGTATCTGGGGTAATCAAGGATAGGTTTTGTCCAACCAAGGATGGGTTGACAGATTGGAATACTCGGTTATAGATAAAGTAAACCAGAACTGATGGAAGAGCTGCTCCCAACAAACCAATAAAGGCTCCTTCTAGCAAGAATGGGCCACGGATGTAGCTGTTTTTAGCACCAACCAAACGCATGATTTGGATTTCACGACTACGTGAAATGATAGTGATACGAATGGTATTTGAGATCAAGAAGACCGCGATGAAAATCAAGAGTCCTGCAATGAACAATCCCCAAACACGGATGAAGGAAGCCAACTTGAAGAGGCGTTCCGTATTGGCACCACCGTCTTGAACTTCCGAAACTCCTTCGATTTTCTTAGCTTCTTCAGCGACTGGTTTCACATCACTTGGTGAATTGGTATCTACGATGTAGGCATCATGAAGAGGATTGGCATCTCCTTCAAAAACCTTCCACTCGTCACCCATGGTTTCAGTCAGCTTTTGGTACTGCTCTTCTTTACTTGAGAAAGTTACATTTTTAACAGCTGGCATAGCCTTGAGGGCATCATAAACCTTGTGGTAATCATTGTTTGTAACTGTTTGGCCCTCTTTGACAATGGTTTCACTATTGTCTTCAACGTCTTTACGGACATAAACCATGACGCGAACGTTGTTTTCGATATCCGTTGCCAATTTTGCAGTATTAAAGATAACTGAGGCAAAAATAGCAACCAAGGTCAAGGTAATCATTACTGAACTGACAGCAGCAATGGTCATCCACCCATTACGCTTTAAACTCTTTAAAGCTTCGAATAGGTGGCGGAAAAATCTACTAATCATCGTATCCGTACTCTCCTTTCGCTTCGTCACGAACCACACGACCATTCTCGATGGCAATGACACGGTGGCGCAAGGTATTTACGATTTGGCTGTTGTGAGTGGCCATCAAAACAGTTGTCCCTTGAAGATTGATGCGCTCCAAAAGGTTCATGATTTCCCATGAATTATCTGGGTCCAAGTTACCTGTTGGTTCATCTGCAATCAAAACTTTAGGATTGTTTACGATAGCGCGAGCAATGGCGATACGTTGCTGCTCACCACCTGACAATTCATTAGGGAATGAACGAACCTTGTGTTTTAAACCAACAAGATCCAAAACTTCCATAACACGTTTTTTGATATTGCGACGGCTTTCACCGACAACCTCCATTGCGTAAGCAATGTTCTCATAAACGGTTTTCTTTGGCAAAAGTTTGTAATCCTGAAAGACAACTCCAACATTACGACGAAGGAGCGGAATATCTTTCTTTTTAATCTTCACGAGGTTAAAACCTGCAACCTGCAAACTTCCTTTTTCAACTTTAACCTCACGATACAAGGCACGGATAAAGGTTGACTTACCTGCACCTGAAGGACCTACGATATAGGCAAACTCTCCTGGTTCAATGTTCACAGAGACGCCACGTAGGGCTGTTGTCCCGTTGTCATACTTTTTGACAACATCTCTCATTTCAATGATCGACATGTGACTTCCTTTCTTTTAACTAATACGCCATTTTAGATAGGCATCGATGAAACCATCTAAGTCTCCATCCATGACCTTATCTACCTGCGCAACTTCAAAACTGGTACGGTGATCCTTCACCATGGTATAAGGGGTGAATACATAGGAGCGAATCTGACTTCCCCATGTGATTTCTTTCTTATCCCCCTTAAGGGCATCTACCTCAGCAGCTTTCTTTTCCTGCTCCATTTGATAGAGTTTTGCCTGGAGCATCTTCATCGCACGGTCACGGTTTCCGTACTGAGTACGGTCAACGGTTGATGCAACGACAATCCCTGTCGGAATGTGGGTCAAACGGACACCTGTTGAAACCTTGTTGACGTTTTGTCCACCTGCTCCACCCGAGCGGAAAGTATCCATCTTGATATCATCTTCTCGGATGTCAACTTCAATAGTATCATCCAACTCTGGCATAACTTCTACAGAAGTAAACGAGGTGTGACGACGCTTAGCTGAGTCAAATGGTGAGATACGTACCAAACGGTGAACTCCCATTTCTGACTTGAGAAGTCCATAAGCATTTGGCCCTTCAAAAGACAAGGTCACCGACTTAATTCCTGCTTCATCACCAGCTTGATAGTCCAAGACTTCAACCTTAAAGCCTTTAGCGTTACCATAACGAGTGTACATACGAAGGAGCATATCGCCCCAGTCTTGAGCTTCTGTTCCACCAGATCCTGGGTGAATCTCTAAAATAGCATTATTATGATCATAAGGCTCTGATAAGAGCAAGGTCATCTCGTAGCTAGTCATCATCTGATCTAGCTCAGCTAGCTTCTCCACCAACTCATCCTTAACAGACTCATCCTCTGCTAAAAAGTCTAGCAAGATTGCAACCTCATCCTGCAACTCTTCCATGGTATGGAAGGTATTGTAGGTATTTTTTAATTCATTTAATTCTTGCGACGTTTTTTGGGCCGCAATATTATCGTTCCAAAAATCAGGTTCTGTCATTTTGTTTTCCAAAATGGCAATTTCTTCTTCTAACCCTTCGAGGTCAAAGAGACCCCCTAAAAGAAGCTAATTTTTCACGATTGGCGTCAATTTTTTGACGAATTTCTGAAATGTCCATATATACTCCTTTTTTGTATCGTTTTATTATACCATAATTTTTCTTATTTATCTAATCGGTGTTTTTTAAAATTTCTTATCAAAATATTTCTATTTGAAGACGAAGGGGTTCTTTCAACAAGTTAGGGTTTAAAGAATCAAAAAACACCCCAAAGCTGACCAATATTCTCATTCTAAAAACATTGATTGATTCTCTGAGATGTATATAAATACTATTTTAAAAGAAAAGTATCTGACAGGTCTGAACGTAGCACCTAATCAGCTTTCTAGCAAAGCAACTAAGATCATTCTTTATCTGCCTTCAAAGTCGGTTTTGTTTCAGCAGCTTCATCTTTTTCATTGACTTCTGCCGATTTTTCTTCCTTCTCTACTAGCTTATCAGAATCCTTCTTAGGCTTTTCTTGACTTTCCTGAACTTCTACTTTATCAGGATTCAAGCTCCAAATGCCATCTTGATTGACCTTGTAACCATCAGGTGTTGTTCCATTTCTCAATAAGGAACCATCTGCTTGGAAATAGTACCAGTTGCCATTCAGTTGTTTCCAGCCAGTCTGCATAGCTCCGCTTGCATTGAGATAATAACGAGTGCCATCGACATCTAGAAGACCTGTTGCCATGACACCATCCTCAGGTTTGAGATAGTACCAAAGTCCTTTGTCTTTGAACCAACCTGTCTTCATGGCTCCACTTTCTGTAAAGTAGTAATACTGGTTATCTAGCAATTGCCATCCTGTCTCCATAGCTCCACTTGCATTGAGATAATAACGAGTGCCATCAACATTTAGAAGACCTGTTGCCATGACACCGTCCTCAGGTTTGAGATAGTACCAAAGCCCTTTATCTTTGAACCAACCTGTCTTCATAGCTCCGCTAGTTGCGAAGTAGTAATAATGATTGTCTAACCATTTCCAACCAATTTGCATGGCTCCACTTGTATTAAGGTAATATCGGGTTCCATCAATCTCTTGAAGACCTGTTAACATGATGCCGTCTTTATCTAGATAGTACCAGAGTTCTTTATCTTTAAGCCAACCTGTCTTCATAGATCCACTAGTTGTGAAGTAGTAATAATGATTGTCTAACCATTTCCAACCGGTCTGCATAGCTCCACTTGCATTGAGGTAATAACGAGTGCCATCAATCTCTTGAAGACCCGTTAGCATGACACCGTCTTTATCCAGATAATACCATGTACCCTTATCCTTAACCCAACCTGTTTTCATAGCTCCAGAACTTGCAAAATAGTTCCAATGACCTTCAGTAAAGATCCAACCGGTTTGCATCATCCCTTCTTGATTGAAATAATAGGTAGCTCCATTGATTTCTTTTTTTCCAACGATTCGAGTTCCCTCTTCATCAAAGTAGTACCAGTTTCCATCTATTTTTTGCCAACTAGATGCAGTTCCTTCTGTTTGAAGAGCACCACTACTTGCAAAGAGCATCTTCTTACCATTGAAGACTTGTAAGCCAGTTAGCATTTTACCATCCTTATCAAAGAGGTATTTTTGACCACCAATTTCAGCTAGTTCATTGTAACGTCTTGCACCGTTTGACTGGATATAGTACCAAGTATTATCATGATAGAACCAACCACCCGTCTGCATTTTACCATCATTGTTTAGGTAGTAATCATTAAATTTTGGTTCTCCATTCCATTCGTCAGTGATACGGAGCCAACGACCACTCTGCATTTGACCTTTTCCGTTAAAGAAATATGTAGCACCAGCAATATCATGCCAACCAATAGCCATCTGACCATCTTTTAAACGATACTTCCAGTAACCATCTTCTTTATACCATTTCTCTTCAACAGTAGGAATATTCGGAAAATCTCCTGAGACATTTGTAAAGCCTTTATCACTAATATCAAATACAGTTGCATCCTGAGTTTTACTTGATGCATGAATCACTTGAATATTTTTATTTTTTAGATAGTCTCTCGTTGAAGCGAGGTTAATATCTCCTCCAGTTGTTTGGATAATCATACTAGGAGAAAGGTGTTCAATGAAACCAATTGTATTAGAAACCTTGGCATCGTAATGGTGATTCCATTTCATCATATCCACTTTTCCAATAACAGGCCCTAATTTATCTTCAGCTCCCTCAGCATTATCCAAATCGCCACCAAGATAAATTCTTTTTCCTGCTACAGTCACTACTGCAACAATTGAATTGGAATTATCATCAAGAACTCTTTTTAGGTTTCCATCAGCATCATATTCATTTTTATAATTATAAAGTTGAATATCCATATCCCCAAATTTGAACTTGCTATCTTCATCTTTTATGTCTTGAATAAGTGTAACTCCCTTATTCTGTGCAGCACGAAGAGCATTATCATAATTGAAAAGGTTATCCCACAATCCCCAAGTGCTTGTAATTCGTTGATCCGAATATTTTTTCAAATAGAATTTATCGACTTGATAGCGATTAAGAATTTCATCTGCTCCACCAATATGGTCGCTATGAACATGAGTTCCTAATATAAAATCTAATTTCTTGACACCTAATTGATCAAGATGGCGAATCAACCGATCTTCCAAAACTTGATAATTGTTAATAGAAATTCCCCATCGATTTGGATAACGTGTATCCGTTCCATCCGGAAAGTCATAATCCTCTCCCATATCAATCAAAGCATAATGACCATTACTTTCTAGTAAAATAGCATCACTTCCAGAGTTAGCTTTTGTATTGATAAAGTGGATACGATTCCCTGAACCTGCTGAGATTGTATCTGCATTTACTGTTTGTGCTTGAATTATTGATGCCGATAAGATCAAGGCACTAAGTAATATTGATTTTTTAATAGTTTTCATAAGGCATTCAACTTTCTATTTTTTATATACTCTTTCGCTAATCAATCCAATAATTCTTCTCATTTCCTGGTATCTGTTTGTCAGCAGGAGGCGGAGTCATATAATCTTCCCCAAATTCATAGACAAGAATCTCATGATATCTTCTTGGTACTTTTAGGATTAGATTTTCATATGGCATATCAATTGTATCATACAGCCATTCTGCTTTAATGCCAGCTGGATAGTATGAATCATAAGTTGAACAAACCAAGTCTGTAGAATTTTCAACACTGTATTTTAAGGCAAGTTGTTCTAGCTTTTGATTCCAGAATTGAGGAGATGTAAATCTGAATATTGCTGACGCGATATAACGAGGAAGATTTTTAATCCCTCCGTTTTCGTATTTAATTCCTTTAAAGTTCAAAGACGATAGACGAATTAGTTGTTTATATAGTTTCATTTTCTTACGATCTTGTTCGTCCGTAACAAGACCATCGTACGGGAAGACATCTACGCAAGTTCCAAGCACAACACTTGGATCTAAAAGATTCGAATCTCTCCGTGTTCGAATATCGTAAACACGCATATAACTATATGGATAACCCTTCGTTTCTCTAAAAGAAATCAGCTTATAGTATGGGTGGTTATCGTTTTTTAGAACTGCGTATAACTTTTCAAATTCATCTCTAGCTAAAGAAATGTCTGTATCATCATCCCAAGGAATAAAGCCTTTATGACGTACAGCCCCAAGCAAGGTTCCAAAATCGATAAAATATTTAATATCATGTTTTTCACAGATTTTATGTAAATACTCTAGAATATCAAGTTCTACTTGCTTGATCTCTTCTAGACTTAAAATTTTCTCAGACATCTTTGTCACTCCTATTTTTTACTCTTTCCTAAGATGAAAAAATATTATCCATTCTCTACAATTTTCCACAGTTTGAAGTCATGATGGGAAACCTGTTGCTCCACTGGTGGCAACTGCATATAGTTTCCATAATCGGAAGTAAGAATTTCATGGTAGTGTTTTGGTATCAAAAATTCTTTCCCTTCAAAATTACCAATTTCAACATCTTCTAACCATTCTCGTTTCCAAACAGGTTTATTCATATCTTTATAGATAAGATAGTCTACTTGTTCATAATCTTCTACTTTTCTAGATTTTGCCAATTCATCGATTTGAGAAACGTACTTATTTGTGTTTGTGAAATAAAAGATAATAACAGAAATATAGCGGATAATTGAATTTACTACACTTTTAGTATTCGTAATTCCTTTGAAAGTATAACAACTTAACTGGCGTTTCTTGATGATTTTAGTCATTTTATCCTTAAACGCCTGATCATCTTCATAACCATCTACAGGGAAAATATCTACATAGATACCCATATTTGAATCAATTCGCACATCTTCCTCAAGTAGGTAGGTTCGATTATCTTGAACCTTCATGAAAGGATAAACATAATTGATATTATTTTTATAAGACATGACTTCGTATCGTTCATCTGGATGGGCAATCAAATAATCTTGTAATTTTTCATAATCATCTCGAAGCATACAAATATCCATATCATCATCCCATGGAATAAAACCTTGATGACGAACTGCGCCAATTAAGCTACCATAAGCTAAGAAATACTTAACACCAATTTTCTGACAAACTTCATGAATATACTCCATGATTCCTAATTCCATCTGTTGGATTTCAGAAATATCTGTCACTTCCTCATAACGGATATTTTTTTCTTTCGAACAGACTGTTAAACCATAACCAATCACTAACCAGAAAATAATATTGATAAAGTTTGTAGAATACATGATCTGACTTTCAAACAATTGTCCAAATAAAATACCAAAAAATAGAATCATAATAAATTTTTCGCTATTCTTCTTAGACACAATTAAATAAGTAACAAATCTTCCAGCGATATAACTTATTAAAATGATGAAAGAAAGTAAACCTAATAATCCTGAACTTACAAAAATTGTTACAAATATATTGTGGAAGTTCCCACCAATCAGCGAATTCTGAATTTCAAATTTACTAAAGTACTCTTTATAGTAATCGGTAACATTTCGAACACCATAGCCAAATAACGGTTTTGCACTTCCCATTTTAATAGCATTTTTCCAGATATAAGTACGACCACTTGGTGTCGTCTCGATTAGGTGAAGTTCCCCGTTTTTCTTGGCTACGTCCGAATCTGTCTCTGAATATGATTTGCCTTTATTTAAGTCAATTACAGTTGCCTTGGCTGCTGAAATGTATATAGAAGTTACATAACTAATACCAATATTACTACCTGTGAGTAAGATACTAGCTACTAGAAAAGTAAGCCATTTTTTGAGTAATTTTCCTCTAGAAATAAAAAGACAATAAATTCCAAGCATCAAAATGACTGATAAGAGTGCTCCTCTACTCTGCATGGTTGCAAAATAGATTAACTGAATCAGATTATTTATCTTTAGATAAACTGAGTATTTACTTCCTTTATGAATAAGGTACAAAGCAAAAACAATGCTGATATAAGAAAAAATAGCACTTGCATTTGGATTAACAATTCCCCACAAGCGTCCATTCATAACACCATAATAATAGGATTGTTCTCCAATTTTAAATAATATTAAGACTCTAAATATTAAAAGAACAAAAGCAAATATGGCTGAGAAAAAAGAAACAATTTGAACCGTTCCTGCAATCAAGCGAATTAACTTCTTTAGATACTCTAAATTCACCATGGTAAATAGTAAAATGTAAGTTATCATAAAGAAGATTTCAACCATATTTCCAAGTAAGTGGCCTGAACGATTAACCAGTGTTGCTACTAGATGACTCCCCGTCAAAAGCCCAAATAAACCTAGGAATTTCTTATCGATTTCTATTCGTTTCCAATTTAACAATAAGGTTAAACAAATACAAAGAACAACAACTGCTGATAATCCCTTGTAAACAGGATTTGTTACTTTATAGACTAGTGAACTCATGCTTAAAATCGAAATAAAAACAAACAGATATGAAATCCAAAATTTTGATTTTTCAAAGCATTCATTCGTTTTTGAAAAATTCATCTTCAACTCCTTTAAATGACATTATTAATTCAAGCCGACAATTTGTCTATAGATCCATGGAGAAACAAGGAGCGACAAAACGGCTATTTTTCGAAAATGAGTAAAATAAGGGTCTTTTAATATCTCAGATAAATGATTAATAATCCACTTTCTCAACTTAACTTTTTCTGTTCGATATTGGCTTGAATCTGTAAAAATTATTTTATCATACACTGTGATATAGGACCAACATTCTCTATTCACTAATTCAGTTCTGAGTTTTGGAAATCTTTGAAAAACTTCAGAAATAATAATCTTATAGACCTCTATGGTATCAAATACATGATTGTTGACAGAAGTTGTCGCACTTCCCTGACGATGATCATAATAGTAGATTGGTTTATCAATAAATACGCTTGTACATTTGGTTTTTAGTAAAACTTCTGTTAAAAACAATGCATCCTCAGCCAAATGATAGTCTGTATTGAATATAAAACCTGAAATAATCTCCCTTTTAAACAATTTTGCAACAGGGAAAAAAGAAGTCCGGGTTGTTATCAATAATTCTCTCATTGTCTCCTCTGTCGACCACTTTTCTTTCTTTCCTGAAAAAACTGGTAATTCTGTAATTTGACCATTTTTTATATGGTGGAGACGCGCTATACTAAAGCCGATAGAATCGTCACTATCAACTACACTTATTAAAGTTTCCAAATAATCTGGTGTAATAAAATCATCACTATCAATAAAAGTAATCCATTCTCCTCTTGAATGTTGAATACCTACATTTCTAGCATTTGAAACTCCAGCATTCTTAATATGAAAAACTTTGATATTTTCATTTTTAGATGCCAACTGATCACACAAGTCACCACTCTGGTCTGTCGAACCATCATTAATAAGAAGCAATTCAAAATTGGTATAAGTCTGTTTTAAAATCGACTCTACACATCGTTCCAAATAAGCTTCTACATTATAAACTGGAACAATAACGCTAATTTTTTCTTTCATCATGCCCCATATTCTCCCTTATATTCAGTGTAACTCTTATCCATATCTGCTATAAGGGCATCGTGGTGAGGCACTTGCTTGTCAGCTGGTGGTGGTGTCATGTAATCACCAAAAGCTGTGCTTAGATAGGCATCGTAACCAACTGGAATAGGCATTTCTGTTCCTTCGAATGGTAAGAAAATGCTATCTTCAAAGGCATGAATTGGATACTTCTTCTTCATGTAGCCCGGACCTGAACATAACTCTGTGATGCCATCACTTTCAACTGGACCATACTTAGTCATTTCTTTCTCAGCCTTTTTCCAGATACGATAACGAAGGGCTTTAGGAGTTAATCCTAATAAAATCGTGCTCCCCCATTTCATGAGAGCTCCATGATTTTCTGGAATGGTTTGGGCACAAAAGAGAGAATAAATCAAAGCCCAACGTACCTGTTTCTTACGTTCTGCTGGGTTTTTAGGATAGTAATCCAAGGGAAGAACATCCAAGGCTAAGCCATGTGGAAGATCCAAGTCCTGTTGGTAAGGCTTGATGCAAGTTGTTGCCTTGTCTCGAATAGTGATAAAGAGGTTGCGATCAACAAAGTCTCTATCACTTTTTGATAAGAAGTAACGCTCATCCGCATAACGAGGCCATAACTCTGCTAATTTTTCATAATCCTTGCGGGGCATAAAGAAGTCTAAATCATCATCCCAAGGAATAAAACCTTTATTTCGTAGAGCTCCAATAGCTCCTCCACCACACAAATAACAGAGTAAATCGTGTTCTTTACAAAAGGCGACAAAATATTCAGCCATCTCTAGGCTACGAGCTTGAATTGCCTTTAAATCACTCATCTTATTCTCTTCCTCTTCTATAGAATACATCATTCTATTATACCATAAAAATAGTTTATAAATCCATCTGACCATGTGAAAAATCAAAGCCTAAGATACATTTTTTCATATGTACCTCAAGCTCTGATTCATTTTACATTTTATCTAAATCCCATTTGGGCCAATTTATTTTGGTAAGCTTTTTGGTCCACTCGAAGGGATTGACCGCCGTATACGTCAAAGTCATCTACCCAGTCTCCAAGTTCTGGAACTGTCAATCTTTCAATACCATTCTGCGCACCTTCAAGGACTGATAAGCCATTGGTCAATAAGAAAGTATATGGAAGGTTTGTAGAGGTCATGGCGAATACTTTTCCTAGTGCTTCCGAACCAGTGAAAAGTTTTGTCGGATCTTTAATTTGTTGTAAAACAGCAGTCATGACTTGTTGCTGTCTACGAGTACGGCCATAGTCCCCTTCATCATCATCACGGAAACGTGCATAGTTGAGAAGAGTCGAACCATTCATCTGTTGTTTCCCAGCTCGAATGGTTTGAGTCGGTGACTCAGTTTCCGTTGCGTGCAAGTCATCTCCTACAGTCGCTTCTGTAACTGGAACCCCGTTTAGAGTTGAAAACTGAGCATCAATGGTCACACCATCAGGGAAAAGCGTATCAATGGCTGTCGCAAAGGCTTGGAAATCGACAAGGGCATAATATTTGATGTCTAGATCAAAATTATCCTTGAGGACCTTGCGGACCATTTCAGCTCCTTGTTTACCTTCTTGTTCCCCTAATTCGTAGGCTAAGTTTAATTTATGGTCGGTCTGTTTTTGACCATTGATGACTTGGCTATATCCATCAATATAGACCAAGTTATCACGCATAAAGCTAACGAGCTTCAATTTTTTATCTTTGCCACTTACATTCAGAACCATAATGGAATCTGTCCGTGTTTCTGCACTATTCTGTCCAATACGGCCGTCTGTTCCTAAAATAAGAATATTAACCCCATCACGCGTATCTTGTCCATTGAAGACTTCAACCTGAGCAGCTTTGGCATCTTTGGTCCCATTTGAGCTATTAGGATTCGCCGATTGGAAGCCCTTTAAGAACATGACGATCATTCCAACTGCTACACAAAGGAATAACATCCCTAACCAAGCAAATAAGCGTTTAAAACGAAAACCTCTTTTTTTCTTCAGCTTCTTAGTTTTTGGAACCTTCGTTTCCAGTTGAGCTCCACCACTACGGCGGCTAGAGCGACTACGATTAGCATAGGTTGGCAGGTCGATACCAGAATCTGAAAGAAGTTGTTCCTTGGCTTCTGGATTGAAAACTTCCGCTGAACCTTTTTGACCTTCTAACTTAGCATGTAAAAAGTCAAATTCTCTCTTTTCTTTTTCATTTAAATAATGAATATTTTTCAAAAGATAGTCATATCTCAGTTTTTCATGGTGTGTCAAAGGATTCTCTCTAGTCATTCCTTCTCCTTTCCTTTATCCTGTATGGTATAGATAGGATAAGCACCTAGTACTTTATACTGGATTCCAATCGTTTCCAGTTCTTTTTGAGCAAAGTGGACCAGTTCTTTATCAGTATAAGCGACATCAATGATAAAAAAGTATTCTCCCAAGGCTGTTTTTAGGGGACGACTCTCAATTTTAGTCAAGTCAATCCCACGCCATGCAAAGGTAGAAAGTGCTTTGTATAATGCACCTGGTAGATTATCCGGCAAGGTCAAGGCCAGGCTCATCTTTTCAGAACTTGCTTCCAAAGGGATTTGTGGTAAGTTAGGCCCCAAAACCCAAAAGCGAGTAAAGTTGGCTTCCATTTCTTGAATATCTTGAGCGACCAGTTCTAATCCATATTCCTCAGCAGAGCTTTTTGGAGCAATAGCTGCAAATGGTTGATCTGGATGTTCGGAAACGTACCGAGCAGCATAAGCTGTACTTGCCGTTACCTCTAATTGAGCGTCTGGAAAATGTTCATCGATAAATTTCTTCCCTTGGGCTAATGCCTGCGGATGAGAAAAGATTTTCTCTATTTTAGACTGTCCTGATACTGCCATCAGCTGTTGATGGATTGGCTGAACAATCTCTGCCACAGCTTGAATGCGAGCCTGGTGGAAAAGATAGTCCAGAGTCTCATGGACACTACCTTCAATGGAATTTTCAACCGGCACTACTGAATAGTCTACCAATCCCTGTTCATATGCCTTGATAACGTCTGTAATATTTGAAAATGGCTCCAGTTCCTCATGAGGAAAAGCCGTCTGCACCACATGGTGCGAAAAAGATCCTTTGGGACCTAGATAGGCAATTTTCATCTTAGTTCCTCTATAATTTCCTCTGGGCTTAGCTTGGACACATCGATAACTTTACTAGCCACTTCCTCATACCAAGCCTGTCTTTCATTAAAAATTCCTGCCAAATCTTCCTTACTATTTTTTAGAAATAGCGGGCGTTGATTGTCCTTATCATCTGCAATTCGCTGGTAAAGGGTCTCAAAATCTGCTTTAAGATAGATGTTGTCTGGATTTTGCTTGAGTAAGTCACGATTTTTCTGAGAAATGACCACTCCACCACCAGTAGACACGACTTGGTCCGTTTTTAGTAGGTCAGCCAAAACTTCTTCTTCTATCTGACGGAAGGCTGCTTCTCCTTTTTCTTCAAAGAAACGAGCAATTGGCATCCCCAGTCGGTCTTCAAGCAAGGCATCCATGTCTACAAAGTCAGGATCTAATCCTCTAGCAATAGTTGATTTTCCTGCACCCATAAAACCTAGTAAAACCTTAGCCATGAATCAAAGTCTCCAAATCATCAAAGAAGCTTGGGTAGCTAGTATTAATGGCTTCTGCACGATCCAATTCGACCTCTCCATCTGCAACTAAAAGAGCTGCAATGGCTGTCATCATGCCGATACGGTGGTCACCAAAGGTATTGATTCTGGCACCATGGAGGGTAGATTTTCCTTCGATAATCATGCCGTCTGCTGTAGGAGTAATAGCTGCTCCCATGCTATTTAAAGCATCTGCGACAACTTGAATACGGTCAGTTTCTTTAACCTTGAGTTCTTCTGCATCTTTGATGACCGTTTGCCCTTGAGCTTGGGTAGCTAGGAGAGCAATAATTGGTAATTCATCAATTAAACGTGGAATCAAAGCTCCACCAATTTCTGTTCCCTTCAAATCTGAAGTTTCAACAGTCAAGGTTGCAGACTTAGCAATTGGATCAATATCAGTAATCTCTAATTTGCCACCCATAGCACGGATAACATCAATAATCCCTGTACGAGTTTCATTAATACCGACATTCTTAAGTACCACACGAGAATTAGGAACAATCAAACCTGCCACCAACCAAAAGGCTGCACTGGAAATGTCTCCAGGTACGACAACCGTTTGCCCACTTAGTTTTTGTGGTCCCTGAACAGTGATTTTCTTACCATCGACACTTAAGTCTCCACCAAATTGACGCAACATATCTTCTGTATGATTACGAGTGCACTCCTTCTCAATGATGACAGACTGACCTTGAGCCTGCAAAGCCGCAAAAATCAAGGCTGATTTAACTTGAGCAGAGGCAATCGGCAATTCATAATGAATAGGTTTTAAGTTTTTTGTACCTTTTAAGTGCAAGGGTGGCAAGTCTCGCTCTGTTTGACCTGAAATACTAACTCCCATTTTTTTCAATGGAAGGGTCACACGGTCCATCGGACGTTTAGAAAGACTGTCATCTCCAAACATCTCCACTTCAAAATCTGCACCAGCAAGGACGCCTGAAATCAAACGAATAGAGGTACCAGAATTCCCCATATCGAGAGCATTCTGAGGGGCTTTCAATCCATCCATACCAACACCTTGAATGGTAACGACACCGTCTTTGTCCTCAATCTCAACACCAAGGTCACGAAAAACTTGCATGGTTGACAAAACATCTTCACCACGTAAGATATCATAAACCTTAGTCTCACCCTCAGCCAAGCTCCCAAAAATGATCGAGCGATGACTGATGGACTTATCACCTGGTACTCGAATACTACCATTCAAATGGTTAATGTTTGTTTTTAACTTCATACTAGACCTCATACTGACAATACTTTTTCTTATTTTATCATAAAAAGTCAGAAATTTCTTAAAAATTCCTGACTTTATGAGGTAAATTCTTATTTTAAAAGTTCTGAAATTGGTTCAAAAACAATTTTTTCAATATCAGATAGATAAATAGAAAGTTGTTGCTGTTTGGCAAAGAAGGCTGACAAGAGAGCGTTGCCCTGAATCAACTTGCCAAAGCTTTCCATTTTTTCTTGGAAAGAAGCGTCTGGCATTTGACCAGTTTGGGCCATCACTTGGATTTCATGCTGAAAAGCAACATAATCCGCAAAAATCTTGCTAGCTTCTGCATCGGCTTGAATAGCATCTCTAGCTTCTTTAACCGCCTTGTATTCAGGCAACTCACGTAGTCCACGACTAAGTTCGTTTGCACTATCATAAATATTTGACATAATTGTCCTCCTTATTTAATAACGACTGTGTAATTCGTATTTTCTGTAATGACTTGCTCAGCACGTTTTAAATCCTGAGCATTCTTAAAGGAAATCTGCAGAATACCGTGAATATCTTCACGGTTTTCCTCATTGATATGGATATTGACCAAGGAAGTTCCTCTTAGCAATTCCAAGATGCGCAAGATAACATCTTCCTCATCGGGAACATCGACATAGAGGTCATAAGAACTGTCAACACCGCCACGTTTATGGATTTCCATAGCTTGGCGTTGCTCCCGCGCTTGATTGAAAAAGTTCCAGATTTGGTTTTCATCACCCTTACTAATAGCTTGTCCAACCTCATCTAAACGTTGCTTGAAATCCTCGATGCGTTCAATAATAGTTTCTCGATTGGATAAGAGGATAGAAGTCCACATTCCTGGCTCACTTTCGGCGATTCGAGTCATATCACGGAAACCACCTGCCGCAAAACGTCGGGCCATCTCATGCTCTTCAGCATAACTAGCAGTTTGTTCCATCAAACCTGATGCTAAGATATGAGGAAAATGACTGATCTGAGAAGTCACTCTGTCATGCTCTTCAGCATCGATTTCAATGAAACGAGCGTGCAAACCTGACAGCAAGTCCTTCATTTCTTCGAGCGTGTCTGGAGTCGTTAAGCTCGAAGGCGTGAAGATATAGTAGGCATTTTCAAAAAGATTAACATCTGCAGAGGCCGCTCCTGTCTTATGACTACCTGCCATAGGATGAGCTCCAACAAATCGAACAGGCTTATCTGCAAAACAGTTCTCAGCTGTAGCCACGATAGCTGACTTGGTCGATCCAGCATCGGAAATAATGACACCTTCTTTCAAATTCAAAGTTGCCAAATCTTGTAAAAAAGTAATGGTTTGCTTAATTGGCAGGGTAAGAATGATGACGTCTGCAAGTGGAGCAAAACTGGCAAAATCATCCGTCGCACGATCAATCATTCCTCGCTCCAAGGCAATATCTCTAGATGCCTGACTGCGATTGTATCCTAAAATTTCATAATCAGGATGATCCCGCTTGATTCCCAGTGCCATGGAAGCACCAATCAAACCTAGTCCTGCGATATAGATGGTTTTAGCCATAAGAACTCCTTAATAATTCTTTGTATACTCCCGATGTTTAGCAACAGCTTCTTTTAATTCCTCCAGATTATCAGAAGAGAATTTCTCTAGAATTTCCTGGGCCAAAACTGTTGCTACGACTGCTTCCATAACAACACCTGCTGCTGGAAGAGCGGTTGGATCACTTCTCTCCACCGTTGCCTTATAAGGCTCATGGGTTTCAATATCAACGCTCATCAATGGTTTATAGAGAGTTGGAATTGGTTTCATGACCCCACGAACAATAATCGGTTGACCATTGGTCATACCACCTTCGAAACCTCCAAGATTATTGGTACGACGAGTATAGCCATCTGCTTGTGACCAGAGGATTTCATCCATGACTTGGCTACCCTTGAGATAACCTGCTTTAAAACCAAGACCAAACTCCACACCCTTAAAGGCATTGATGGAGACAACCGCTTGAGCTAATCTTGCATCTAGTTTGCGATCCCATTGGACGTAGGAACCAAGACCTACTGGAACGCCACCGACAACTGTTTCGACAACACCACCGATGGTATCTCCATCACGTTTAATCTGATCAATATAGTCCTTGATTTCCTGCTCACGTTCTTGGTTAACGATAGAAACTTCTGACTGGGCAGCTAGTTTTTTGATCTCTGCGACTGTTAAGTTTTCTGGAACATCGATTTCCTTGCCACCAAAGACAACAACATGGTTGGCAATTTCGATATCAAGCTCAGCCAATAGACGTTTAGCCACGGCCCCAACTGCTACTCGCATGGTCGTTTCACGGGCAGATGAACGTTCCAGAGAATTTCGCAAATCATCAAAGCGGTATTTGATACCGCCTACCAAGTCAGCGTGACCTGGGCGAGGATGAGTGATTTTTCGTTTACTTTTAAGTTTGTCTTCAATATCCTCGGCAGACATAATATCTAGCCATTTTTGATGGTCTTTGTTAATGACATCCATGGTAATGGGAGCCCCTGTCGTCTTCCCGTGGCGAACACCAGAAGTAAAGACAACTTGGTCGCTCTCGATCTTCATGCGTCCACCACGACCGTAACCACCTTGGCGACGTTTGAGATCCTCATTGA
This sequence comes from Streptococcus sp. SCPM-O-B-15304 (M98), assembly GCF_058200215.1. Classification (NCBI taxonomy): domain Bacteria; kingdom Bacillati; phylum Bacillota; class Bacilli; order Lactobacillales; family Streptococcaceae; genus Streptococcus; species Streptococcus sp. SCPM-O-B-15304 (M98). The sequence continues at coordinate 61,852 of NZ_JBYQGQ010000005.1, forward strand.
TATCCTCGGCAGTCAAAGGAAGACCTGCTGGAACCCCTTCAATAATTGCTGTCAGACGAGGACCGTGTGATTCTCCTGCTGTTAAATATCTCATACATTCTCCTTATTTTACCAAGTAATCTTTCATTTCTTCGAGAGAAACTGGGTGAATCCTTGCTGAACCAAGTTCTGGTACCAAGACTAATTTCATAGTGTTGCCACGCGCTTTTTTATCATGAATTAAAGCCTGATAAAGCTTATCAACATCCCAGTTTTCATAATCCACAGGAAGGCCAAATTTCTGACACATTTCTCGGATTGACTGAGTGATTCCAACTGGCATAAGGCCTTTTTGTTCTGCGACCTTTGAGACCTGAACCATTCCCATCGCTACTGCCTCACCATGCATAACACGTCCATAACCAGCAGTCGCTTCGATAGCATGGCCAATTGTATGACCAAAATTGAGATACAGACGAATGCCATTGTCCAATTCATCTTCAACTACCATCTTGCGCTTGACCTGACAAGAGTACTCAATCAAACTTTCTGAATGTTCCAATATGCTTTCGACAGAACCATCCATATCGGATAATAGGTCCCAGAGTTCTGGATCTTCAATTAAGCCATACTTGATGACTTCACCCATTCCTTCAATCAACTCTCTCTTACCTAAGGTTTCAAGAACGGTTGGATCAATCAAAACGCCGTCTGGTTGGGCAAAAGTTCCCACCATATTCTTAGCAAAAGGAGTATTCACTCCTGTCTTACCACCGATTGAAGAGTCCACTTGAGCAGTCAAACTGGTCGGAATTTGAACAAAGTGAATACCTCGCATATAGGTTGAGGCTACAAAGCCAGCCAAATCACCAACGACACCACCACCTAAAGCTACGATGCCGTCACTGCGAGTCAAGTCTTGCTTAACTAGAAATTCATAAGCCTTTTGAACTGTGGTTAAATTTTTTCGCTCTTCACCCTCTAGAAAAGCAAATAGAGCCACTTGAAAACCAGCATCCTCTAAGTTCAGCTTGACCTTTTCTGCATAGAGAGAAGCCACATGGTTATCGGTAATGATAACGACTTTTTGCGGTTGCCAAAGTTCCCGCAACCATTTTCCTGCTTGAGACAGGCATCCTTTTTCAATCTGAATATCATAAGGATGGTGGGGAAGGTCTATTTTGATTTTCATAGCAGTTCTCCTTTTTTCATTTTTGATACTTTTGTTTTAGTAATTCCCAGATTTGAGCGGTTGGCATTTCCTTGCCTGTCCATAACTGAAAAGCTTCCGCCGCTTGGTAAAGCAACATGCCTAGGCCATTGATAGCTTGATTGCCCTGGTTTCTTGCCCACTTTAGAAATGGTGTTTCAAAGGGTTGATAAATCACATCTGCTACCAAGAGCCTCTCTGGTAAAACGATACTTATTGGGATTGGCTGAGATGCTCCATCCATCCCCACACTGGTCGCATTGACCAAGAGTTCAGCTTTTCGAATGTTCTCTTGGAGCTCTTGAGCATCCTCTAAGGCAAACAAATCTACTCTAAAACCTGTTTCATACTGTAGCTTTTCTAAGTAAGGTTTTGTTTTTTCCATTGAAGCCGAGCGTACAAAGACAGAAACTTGACTGACTCCATCCAAGATTGCCTGTGCCAAAATTGCCTTGGCTGCGCCACCTGCTCCTAACAAGACCATTCTTTTCCCTGATATTTTAAAAGAAGGCAAGCTCTTAAAGAATCCCTTGCCATCTGTGTTATATCCAATTAAAGTTCCCTCTCGATTCACCACTGTATTGACAGCACCAATCAAACGAGCTTCTTCACTCAATTGATCCAAATAAGGAATCACCTGTTCCTTGTAGGGCATAGAAAGATTGATTCCAAACATCTGGTAACGACGAATGTTGGCAGCTGTTTCTGCCAAGTCAGTTCCTTCTACCTCCCAAGCAAGATAAACCCCATTGGTATTGGTTGCCTCAAAAGCTTGATTGTGAATGAAGGGTGAAATGGAGTGTTTGATAGGATTGGCGACTACAGCTGCTAAACGTGTGTAGCCATCAATCTTCATTTAGTATCTCCCTAATTTTTTTCATGCTAGATAGAGAAATCTGTCCTGGAGCACTGGCTTCGTCCAGACTTGCAAAAGACCAGCTAGAACCCGTCACATCTGAAGTGATACGAGAAACCTTACCCATTTTCCCCATAGAAATCGTCACATATTCTTGTTCTGGGTTCAGTGTTTTAAAGCCACGCGTAAAGTTCATAAGGTCCAATACATCTTGTTCTGTATGAGCCATAACCGATACTTTAACCACTTTTGGCGTTAGACTGGTTAGCTCGGATAAGATTTCCATCATATTCTCTGGAGTTTCTTGGAAATTATGATAACTCAAAACTAGATTTGGAAAATCAAGCATTTCTTCGAAAACATCCTTGTGAGAAAAATACTCAAAATCGATATATTCAGGTTGATAGAGTTGAGCTACATCTTTGATAATTTGTACATACTCCGCCGAATCCAAATCGATCTCGCCTCCCTCAGCACGAGTTCGCAGGGTAAAGAGGAGTTCGCGGCCTGCAAATTTTTCAAAAATAGCTGGAGCTACCTGTAAAATGACTTCCTTTGGTAGGAAGTCGGCACGCCACTCAATGATATCAGCATCGATATACCGCATGGCATCGATTCCTTGCGCCTCTTCTAAACTCTTTGGCATTACTGAAACGACTAATTTCATTTAGTTACCTTCATGCTAATCACCTTAAGGTAATTACTACTTTCATCTTTTTCATTGTAGACAAAGTCTGCTGGAAGTCCATATTTATTAAGAACCTGGTACTTTCTTCCTGCAAATCCTTTGTCGATTTGTTCTATAAATTTTTGACGGGAAACATTGGCAGCATTGGTGCTAGCAATGATCATACCTCCCGGATTTAAAATCTCTAAACTCTGGGAAATCAACTTGTGATAGTCCTTAGCTACAGAGAAAGTTTGCTTTTTATTACGGGCAAAGCTAGGTGGATCTAGAACGATCACATCATAAGACAAGCCCTTACGTTTAGCGTATTTAAAGTATTCAAAGACATCCATAACAATGAAACGATGATTGTCAAGACTGAGTCCATTGGCATGAAAATGAGCTTCTGACAGTTCTCTGGAACGTTTGGCTAGGTCTACAGAGGTTGTTTCACTAGCTCCTCCCATAGCTGCAGCAACTGAGAAAGCTGCTGTGTAGGAAAACATATTAAGCAAGGATTTCCCCATAGCTAAACCATCAACCAAGCTACCACGCACTTCATGTTGGTCCAAGAAGATGCCTGTCATAAGACCGTCATTCATAAAGACTTGATAGAGAACTCCATTCTCAAGAACTGTAAAATTTTCTGGTGCTTCTTGACCATAGATATGGGCAGACTCATAGTCTAGACCTTTACAACGAATCTTTTCATAGGCACCTAAGACTTCAGGGAAAACCTGAGCAAAGGCTGCTAGGATCTGTTGGCGAAGCCCATAGACATAGGAGTTATACCAGGAGAAAACAACATAATCTCCGTATAGGTCCAGAGTCATTCCACCAAAACCATCGCCTTCTTGATTAAACAAACGAAAGGCAGTTGTCAACTCATCTTGATAGTAAGAAGAACGTTTTTGTTTGGCTTTTTCAAACAAACTTTCAAAGAATTTTTGGTTAAAAGAAAGCTTCTGGTTCGTTACAAACCAACCAATCCCCTTATTTTGACGAGATAAATAGGCCTTGCCCAAAAACTGCTTGTTTTGACTAAATAACTCGACTTCTTGATCAGTTTCAGATAGTTCTGGAAAATCAATTTCCTCCAAAAGTACTAGACCTTGGTTTAGTTTTTTTTCAACACGTCTACTGACGAATACTTTATTCATAAATACTATTATAACAAATTTTGTGACAATTCACAAAATAGAAACTATTGATTCATCCATCATCTTGCCCTATCTGAGAGAATTTTTCCTCCCATTAGTCCTACTATTTTTCTTTTATAGTATTTCAACACTTCCAGTTGAAAAATAGACATAAATTTCAAAGAGTTTAATTATAACGCAAACGTTTGCATATTCTTTGGCTTTGTGCTACAATAATTCTCATCACTGTAAGTAAGAGGATCAACTATGAAAAATCAAACCCTAATGCAATATTTTGAATGGTATCTATCCCACGATGGAAAACACTGGATGCGCCTAGCTGACGACGCTGAACACCTAGCTAACTTAGGCATTAGTCACATTTGGATGCCACCTGCTTTTAAAGCAACAAATGAAAAAGATGTTGGTTATGGCGTCTATGACTTGTTTGACCTTGGAGAATTTAATCAGAAGGGTACTGTACGTACTAAGTATGGCTTTAAAGAAGACTATCTTCATGCCATCCAAACTTTAAAATCTCATGGGATTCAACCAATGGCTGATATCGTCTTAAATCATAAGGCAGCCGCTGACCATTTAGAATCTTTTCAAGTTATCGAAGTGGATCCAGAAGATCGAACTGTGGAACTAGGAGAACCTTTTACCATCAATGGCTGGACTGGTTTTTCTTTTGATGGACGACAAAATACCTACAATGACTTCCACTGGCACTGGTACCACTTTACTGGAACTGACTACGATGCTAAACGCCGTAAATCTGGAATCTATCTGATACAGGGAGACAACAAAGGCTGGGCTCATGAGGAATTAGTCGACAATGAGAATGGCAATTACGACTATCTCATGTATGCCGATCTAGATTTCAAACATCCTGAAGTGATAAAAAATATCTACGATTGGGCAGATTGGTTTATGGAAACAACTGGTGTGGCAGGTTTCCGTTTGGATGCCGTTAAACACATTGACTCTTTCTTTATGCGCAATTTCATTCGCGATATCAAAGAAAAATATGGCCAAGATTTCTATGTCTTTGGAGAATTCTGGAATCCAGACAAGGAAGCAAATCTGGACTACCTTGAAAAAATTGAAGAACGCTTTGATCTTGTCGATGTTCGCCTTCATATGAATCTCTTTGAAGCAAGCCAAGCTGGTGCAGACTATGATTTGCGTACCATCTTTAATGATAGTCTCGTTCAAATCAAGCCAGATAAGGCTGTAACCTTTGTCGAAAACCATGACACCCAACGAGGTCAAGCTCTGGAGTCTACTGTTGAAGAATGGTTTAAACCAGCAGCCTACGCCCTCATTCTTTTGCGAGAGCAGGGGCTCCCATGTGTCTTTTATGGAGACTACTATGGTATTTCTGGTCAATATGCTCAAGAAGACTTCAAGGATGTCCTTGACCGTTTGCTAGCTATCCGAAAAGAGTTGGCTTATGGAGAGCAAACCGACTACTTTGATGACCCTAATTGTATCGGTTGGATTCGTTCAGGAGCTAACAATCAATCACCACTTGCCATCGTGATTTCTAATGCCAAAGCAAATTCCAAAATCATGTTCGTCGGTCAGGAATGGGCTGACCAAACCTTTGTTGATTTGCTTGGTAACCATCCTGACCAAGTAACCATCAATGCTGAAGGTTATGGAGATTTTCCAGTTACAGAACGCTCTCTTAGTGTATGGGGACTAGCTAACTAATCAATTAATACTCTTCGAAAATCTCTTCAAACCACGTCAGCTTCCATCTGCAATCTCAAAACATTGTTTTGAGCAACCTGCGGCTCGCTTCCTAGTTTGCTCTTTGATTTTCATTGAGTATAAAACACACAAAAAATGCCCACAAGCTAGATTTTCTTTCTAGCCTGTAGGCATTTTTTCTATTATCAATACTTAAAATTAGTCTTTCCAAAGATCCATAGCATTTTGAAAATCTGCAGAAACTTGAACATTTTGAGGATTAGTCGCTTCTCTCTCCTGACGCTTAGCCTCTACCTGGACTACACTCTTAATACCTTCATGACGCCAGTTTCTTAGGATAGCCTGGATGTACTTCCAATTTGGTTTTCCATTCAAAACAGCCTCACGTAGGGCTTCTTTAATCAGGTCCGCACTGGTCCCGTCTTCTTTCAAACTCTTTTCTAAATCTTCGATTTCAAAAGGACTTAAGAGACGACCTAGCTCTTGTTGGAAGGTTTCCACCAAGTCTTTCAAATCATTTTTAGCGGGTAGCGCTTGGCTAGGTTCTTGCTTTTCAAAAAGTTGGTCTAAGCGCTCTAAAGCTAAAGTCGCATCAAAAATCACTTCTATCTCACCATTGAGTTCAATGGTTCGGTATTGAAGTAAGCCTTTTTCTGTCAAGCGCGAAATCGCTTGATTGACTTCAAAGACTTGCTTGCCAATTTTCTCTGCGATTTGACTTGGGGACAATTCCCCTAAGGCTGTTGTATTTTGTAGGTAAAAGAATTGCCAAACTAAGAAATCATCGCTTGATGAAAACAGTTGATTGTAGTTTAAGAGCAGAGCACTTGGTAACACCAAGTTCCCTGATTTAAAAGCATCTAAATATGTCATAATTCCTCTTATAAATATCCAAAATGAGACACATCTTCTTCTGCACTCTTCCACTCAAAAGGCGTTTCTTGGTAAACTGCATAATTTACCCAGTTACTGAAAAAGAGAGCTGCTGAGGAACTCCAACGCATACAAGGAAGTTCATGGATGTCATCATTTTTGAAATAATTTTCTGGTATATGGGGATCTAAACCAGCATTTAGATCTCTAAAATATTCCTTGGCTAGCGTATCGCGATCATACTCTAAATGCCCAAAGCTATAGACTTCTCTCAAATCTCGACTCGCAAGGATAGAGACTCCTACCTCTTCTCCTGATGCTAAAATCTCTAGATTTGTTTTGTTTAGAATATCTTCTTTGTGGACTTCTGTATGGCGAGAATGAGGGGATACATATAAATCATCAAAACCTCTCAGTAGAAGATGACCTTCTTTCAAAACATCTTGAGAATAAATCCCAGAAAGCTTCTGGTCCATCTGGTATTTATCTACGCCATAGCGATAGTATAGACCCGCTTGTGCTCCCCAGCAAATATACAGGGTTGAAAAGACATGAGTCTTAGACCAATCGATAACCTTAGTAAATTCCTCCCAATAGTCCACTTCTTCAAAAGGGAGATGTTCAACTGGAGCACCTGTAATAATCAAGCCATCAAAATACTGGTCTTGAACTTCTGAGAAGGTCTTATAAAAAGTCTTCATATGCTCAGAACGAGTTGTTTTCGACTGATGACTTTCCATATATAAAAATTCAATATCTAACTGCAAAGGAGTATTGGCTAAATGGCGTAAAAGCTGAGTTTCTGTAACCATTTTCAGTGGCATCAAGTTTAAAATCAGAATTTTCAGTGGTCGAATATCCTGATGAGCTGCCCTCTGGTCATCCATGACGAAAATATTTTCCGTTCGTAAAATCTCAACTGCTGGTAATTTTTTATCAATTCGAATCGGCATAGAAATCTCCTTACTGTATCATATTGGACTCAAGTAACCTGACTGTCATCGAATGGAATAATCCAGCTGATGACATTGCTTCCCTTTATTATACTGTAAGAAGACATAGTTTTCAATTATAGTTTTTCTCTAACTAGATATAGCCTTTTTTTATATCCGATGAAGAGAAAACAGCCCTAGGGACTGTTTTTCATTAATAATGCATCAAAACTTTATAATCGTAATCTCCGATTGCCTCACGACCTTTTAGCTCATCAAGTTCAATCAAGAAGGCACAACCAGCTACGACACCGCCTAATTTCTCAATCATTTCGATGGTTGCTTTAACAGTACCACCTGTTGCCAAAAGGTCATCTACGATGAGAACACGTTGACCTGGTTTGATAGCATCAGCGTGCATAGTCAAAGTATCAACACCATATTCTTTTTCGTAGTCAGCTGAAATAACTTCGCGTGGTAGTTTTCCAGGTTTACGCACAGGAGCAAAACCAATTCCCAACTCAAAAGCAACTGGACATCCAACGATAAATCCACGCGCTTCTGGTCCTACGATCATATCGATCTTTTTGTCAGTAGCATATTGAACAATTTCACGAACAGCATAGCTGTAGGCATTGCCGTTGGCCATCAAAGGGCTGATATCACGGAATGTAATTCCTTCTTGTGGATAATTTTCAATACTTGCAATGTAATCTTTTAAGTTCATAGCATTTCTTTCTTTTTAAGTTTTTACTCCCTATTATACCATAATTCTTAAAAAAGAGAAATAGAAAGAAACCCTGGAAACTGAGTCCAAGGCTTCTGATCAAATCTGTAACTATTGCTCGTTTAATGAACTCTTGCCTTTTTTTTGCTTTTAGAGTTTTGATTGCGTTGACGATTTTGTTGGATGCGCCACTCTCGCTCAAAGTAGGACATGGTTTCAAATACTCTTCGCGGTAAACCGACATCCAGCAAGTAGATTGGGATTTTCAAAAAATTTGCTTGCTTTGCAGTCGAAAATCTACTTCGTAGACGATTCCATAAAGAGTTGGTTTTCAAAAGATCTTTATCATTAAAATGAACTTCAATAGTATAAAAATCCCTTGAACTTCTACCACCCTTGATTCTCATTAGAGAAAATGTTTCTACCTGCCCCCAGGAATAAAACTGCCAATCTTTTTTAGGATGTGGCTTATAGGAAAAACCTTGGGCCGTACATTTCAAATACTCTTTATCTGAAAAAAGAAGTCGCAAACGTTCATACAAAATCCATCCAACAATGATGATTAAGAATAAGACAAAGAGTCTTAATGCCACCAATCCCACAGGTGCCTCCTTGGGATAGGTCATCATAAAAGATAGGATCCAAAGAAGAAAAGCTAACTCAAGGAAGCAGAGAACAATAGTCCAAATGATTTTCTTACTGCTCCATTTGATAATTTTTTCTTCCATTACGCCAAATCACTTAAATATTCATAGCGTTCATATTTTTCAAGCAAGGCTTCATTCTTCTCATCTAACTCTTTTTGAAGAGTAGCTAGCTTCCCAAAGTCCGAGCCATTAGCCTGCATTTCCTCTTCAATGACAGAGATACGGTTTTCCAAGGCTTCGATGTCACCTTCAATACTTGCCCACTCTTGCTTTTCTTGGTAGGTCATGCGTTTCTTTTCTTCACGAACTTTGACGACTTTTTCCTTCTCAGCCTTTTGAACTTGATTTGTCGCTTCTGCTTCGAAGGCTTTTTCATCTAGGTAGTCGGTATAATGCCCAAAGAAAGGACGAATGCTACCATTCTCAAAAGCAAGAATCTTAGTCGCAACTTTATCAAGGAAATAGCGGTCGTGACTAACTGTTAAGACTGGACCTGCAAAACCTTGTAAGAAATTTTCTAGAACAGTTAAGGTTGCAATGTCTAGGTCATTAGTTGGCTCATCCAAGAGGAGCACATTGGGTTTTTCGAGGAGTAGTTTAAGGAGGTAAAGTCGTTTTTTCTCACCACCAGACAACTTCTCAATCAAAGTACCGTGTGTTGAACGCGGGAAGAGAAATTGTTCTAGTAACTCAGCGATAGAGGTCGTAGAGCCACCGCTAGTTTTAACCTCTTCTGCCACTTCCTGCAGATAATTGATAACCCGCTTACTCTCATCCAAGCCTTCGATTTGTTGAGAGAAATAGGCGATGCGAACCGTTTCGCCGATGATAACTTGTCCATCAGTTGGTTCAAGACTTCCTGCAATTAGGTTAAGAAGGGTTGACTTCCCAACACCATTGTCACCAACGATTCCGATACGGTCTTTGGCTTGAACCAAAAGGTTAAAATGTTGCAGAATCTGTTTGTCGTCATAGGCAAAGGAAACATCCTTAAACTCGATGACCTTTTTACCGATACGGCTAGTTTCAAAATTCATGCTTAAGTCTGTCTCAACACTATTATCTGAAACTTCCTTCTTCAAGTCATGGAAACGATTAATACGCGCCTGTTGCTTGGTTGCACGAGCTTGTGGTTGTCTTCTCATCCAGGCTAATTCCTGTTTATAGAGTTGTTCCTTTTTGTGAAGAAGAGCTGCGTCGCGCTCATCCTGTTCAGCCTTGAGACGAACATAGTCTTGGTAATTTCCTTGATATTCGGTCAAACCAGCTCGGTCTAACTCAAAGATTCGCGTTGAGAGCGCATCTAGGAAGTAACGGTCGTGGGTGATAAATAACACTGTTTTCTTGGAATTTTTCAAGAAGAGGGTTAGCCACTCAATGGTGGCAATATCCAAGTGGTTGGTAGGCTCATCAAGAAGCAGAAGATCATGGTTGCCCAGAAGGACTTGCGCCAACTGAACCCGTCTTCGCAAACCACCTGATAGGGCTCCAACGGGAGTTGATAAATCCTGAATACCCAACTTGCTGAGAACGGTCTTGACCTGACTCTCAATTTCCCAAGCTTGGAGGGAATCCATCTCTGACATAACCCTTTCCAAACGTGCCTGCTTATCCTCACTGTAGTTGAGCATGAGCAATTCATACTCACGGATCAACTGGATTTCTTTCAAATCACTCGATAGAACAGTATCCAAGACAGTCTTGTTATCATCAAAATCTGGGTCCTGAGTCAAATAGCCAATCTTGTAATCATTTTTTGCCGAAAAAGGGCTCACATCACCATCAAAACCAGAAACTCCTGAAAGTACATCTAAAAGGGTTGTTTTCCCAGTTCCATTGACGCCGATAAGACCGATTCTGTCCAAGTCATGAATGATAAAGGAAATATCCTTAAAGACAGTCTTGTCTCCAACGGATTTACTTAGTTTTTCAACAATAAAATCACTCATTTTTTCTCCCTCAAGTAGGCATGAATAGCTTCCAAGTTATTTTCCAAATCTCCATCCACAATAGCATACTCAATCTCTGCTAAAATTTCTCCCATTTCTGGTCCTGGTTGATAGCCATATTCTTTGATCAAAATCCCACCATTGATTTGAATTTCTTTCTTATCATGGATAGTTAGGCTGTGATAAGTCTCTGTGATGGCCTGTGGATTGACTTCTTTTCCTTGAGCCTGACGAAGATTTTCAGCCTGTAAAAGTAAATCTAGATCAAAGCGGTAACAATCGCGCTTGCTTAGTTCTCCTTCTTCACGAAGTTCTAAGATCGTAAGTAAATCTTGAACTTGCTTGGCAAATTGACGAGAAGTTTTCCAATGTTTCAAAAATTGTTGAGCATCTTCCACTTCTAAAACCCATAAGAGTGCAGCCCAGGCTTGCTCAGAAGATTCAAAGGTAAGATCAGCCTCTAAGTCAAACAAAGATTGGAGTTTGTCCTGACTACCAGCCATATCTGGAAAATAATCATAAGCTTTACTTGCAATCATAGAAGACAGACCTACTCGCCAATGAGGAGCCAGAAGAAGTTTATCAAATTCAACAAAAGTACGTTCCACAGAAATTTTCTCTAAGAGTGGCGTTAAGGTTTTCATCGCTTCAAAGGTTTCTTGCTCGAGTTCAAAACCAAGACTGGCTTGAAAACGAAAGCCACGCATGATGCGTAGGGCATCTTCGTTGAAACGCTCACTAGCTACACCAACTGCTCGTAAAACTTGATTTTCTAGATCTCTCAAACCATCAAACAAATCAATGATTTCGCCCATCTCATCTAAGGCAAAGGCATTAACTGTGAAATCACGTCGTTTGAGGTCCTCTTCTAGCGAACGAACAAAAGAAACTGAACTTGGTCTACGGTAGTCTACATAGACATCCTCAGTTCTAAAAGTGGTCACTTCGTACTCTTCATCTCCGTCTAAAACCAAGACGGTTCCATGCTCAATCCCAATGTCAGCTGTACGAGGGAAAATCTGCTTGGTCTCTTCTGGATAAGATGACGTCGCAATATCCACATCATGGATGGGACGATTAAGTAGGGCATCCCTAACAGAGCCCCCAACAAAATAGGCTTCAAAGCCAGCCTCTTTAATTTTTTCTAATACTGGTAAAGCCTTCTGAAATTCAGAAGGCATTTGTGTTAATCTCATAATAAGTGTTCTAATCCATAGACAAGCTCATGACGCTTGACAACTTCTTTGATTCCCAAATTCACCCCTGTCATGAAGGAGCTACGATCATAGGAGTCATGACGTAGGGTCAATCCTTCTCCCTGATTTCCAAATATAACTTCCTGATGAGCTACCAAACCTGGCAAACGGACTGAGTGGATTCGCATACCATCAAAGTTAGCACCACGTGCACCTGAAATGAGTTCTTCCTCATCACTCGCACCTTGTTGGATAGACTTACGAACTTCTGCCATCAATTCCGCTGTTTTGATAGCTGTTCCGCTAGGAGCATCTTTTTTCTTGTCATGGTGAAGCTCAATAATCTCTACATTTGGGAAGTATTTTGCAGCTTGTGTCGCAAATTGCATGAGTAAGACAGCACCCAAGGCAAAGTTAGGAGCAATCAAGCCACCCAAGTTTTTAGAACGAGAAAATTCTTTTAGGTCTTCAATCTCTTGACTAGTGAAACCTGTTGTTCCAACGACAGGAGCAAAGCCATTTTCAAGCGCAAAACGGGTATTCTCATAGGCAACAGCTGGTGTTGTAAAGTCCACCCATACATCTGCCTCAATACCTGCCAAGTCATTCTTATCATTGAATACTGAAATTCCCTGCCAGTCAGATGCAGACTCAAAAGGATCTAAAACCGCTACCAGTTCAAGTTCAGGATCTGACAAAACCATCTGACAAGCAGATTGGCCCATTCTTCCCTTAAAACCAGCAATAATTACTCGAATACTCATCTTTACTCCTATCTAAGATACAAAGGACGTTAGCTGCCCATAAAAAATAGGGAATGGCGCTGACTTTCCACGAAAGGCAAGACAGGCATCTTTTTTCAAGAGGCAGATAGTCCGTGTTCAATTTTAAGATACAAAGCCTGTAAGAACACAAAGTGAAAATAGGAGGTCTGGTCAAGGAGTGTATACTTCTTGGAAGAACTATCTTTTTCACACAGGGTTTCAGGCGTGTTGAATTTCAAGATACAAAGGACCTTAGTTGCCCCTAAAAATAGTCTAGATTATGGGTGTATAGCCCAAAGCAATACTTCCTTCTCCCAGGTGAGTCCCAATAACACTACCGAAGGTTGCAATTGAAACATCTGTAGCCACTCCACCATCGATCAAAAGTTGACGTAAATCTGCTGCTTTTTGAGGAGCATTCCCGTGAATGACAGTAATCTGGTAATTCCCAATAGCTGTTGCTTCTTTAACAATTTCAACCAAGCGTTTGGTAGCCTTTTTCTCTGTACGAACCTTTTCATATACTTCTATCACACCTTGGTCATTGAAGTATAGGATTGGCTTGATACTAAGGAGATTCCCTAAAATGGCTGCACCATTTGAAAGACGTCCCCCCTTAACTAGATGGTCAAGATCATCCACCATAATAAAGGCTGAGGTATTTTCAATCTGTTCAGTTACTTTATCTAAGATAGACTCAAAGCCATCTCCTTGCTCTGCCCATTTAAAGACACTTTCAGCCATGTATCCTAAAGGAGCACTTGTAATTCGAGTATCTGGAAAAGCAATGGTCAAACCTTCAAACTCATCCTTCATGTATTGGATATTTTGGTAAAACCCTGAAATTCCAGAAGATAGGAAAAGACCCAAGGCATGTGTATAGCCTTTAGCTTTTAATGATGATAAAATTTCATCTAACTTGGCAATACTTGGTTGGCTCGTTTTTGGCAATTCGCTTGCTGAAGCCATTTTTTCATAAAATTCTTGAGCGGTTAGATTTACACCTTCAACATACTCCTGTCCATCGATATTCACAGGAATGTCTAGCACAAATAAATCTTCTTTCCGCAAGGTTTCCGCTTGTAGAAAAGCAGACGAGTCTGTTATGACCGCTAATTTCATTTCTTAAAACTCCAAATTAATTCCCGGTAAATCAAGGGCAATTTCTGTTACTTCATAAGTCAAACGATTAAGCATATCCAAACATGGACGAGCTAGTGTCTCAACCTCTTCTTGGCTGAAATCACTTGGTTGGTCAATAATACGACCTTCAACATGATTGACTTGAGAAATCGTTCCACTAATGACAAATCTATCAAAGACAATCATAAAGCTCAAAACAACTACTAAAGAGGTAACTTGATTTTCTTGATCATGCTGAAGCAACTGGAAGTTTACATCAACCTTAGTTTCAGGTGCTCCATTTTCATTTTCCCATTCAAAGTTACGCGCATCGAAGTGATACTGACTAACAAATTCTTGTTCACGTTTTAAATTCATTTTCATCTCCATTGGTACAATATAGTTGCCATTGTACCATATTTTTTTATTTTCTGCTAGATTTACTAAATACCAATCTCAGTTTTAACAACTTCAGCGATAGTGTCTACATAGTAGTCTACTTCCTCAGTGGTTGGTGCTTCAGCCATGACACGCAAGAGTGGCTCCGTTCCACTTGGGCGAACGAGGATGCGACCATTGCCTGCCATTTCTGCTTCCATTTTCTCGATAATAGCCTTGATAGCTGGCACTTCCATAGCTTTTTCTTTCATGGCATTTTCCACACGGATATTGACCAATTTTTGTGGATAAATTGTCACTTCTGAGGCCAATTGAGACAAACTCTTACCTGTTTCTTGCATGATCTTCGTCAATTGAACTGCTGAAAGCTGACCATCACCTGTTGTATTGTAGTCCATCAGGATAACGTGACCTGACTGCTCACCACCGAGATTGTAGCCAGATTTTCTCATTTCTTCAACGACATAGCGGTCTCCAACAGCAGTAACTGCCTTATTGATCCCTTCACGATCCAAGGCCTTATGGAAACCAAGGTTAGACATAACGGTTGTTACGATGGTGTTTTGGGCCAACTGACCTTTTTCAGAAAGGTATTTACCAATAATGTACATAATCTTGTCACCATCGACAATTTCGCCATTTTCATCAACGGCAATCAAACGGTCGCTATCACCATCAAAGGCTAAACCAATGGCAGATTGACTCTCTTTTACAAGTTCTTGCAAAGCTTCTGGATGAGTTGAACCAACGTTCAAGTTGATATTAAGGCCATCTGGAGTTTCTCCGATAACTGTTAATTGAGCACCTAGGTCTGCAAAAATTTGACGAGCACTTGTTGCAGCTGCTCCATTAGCAGTGTCCAAGGCAACCTTCATCCCTTCAAGAGGAGTACCAGTTGAAACAAGATAGGCTTCATACTTACGTAAACCTTCTGGGTAGTCAACAACCGTACCTAAGCCCTCTGCACTTGGACGTGAGAGAGTATCTTCACTGGCATCTAGCAAGGCTTCGATTTCTGCTTCTTTGTCATCGTCTAGTTTAAAGCCGTCACCACCAAAGAATTTAATTCCGTTATCAAGGGCTGGGTTGTGACTAGCTGAAATCATAACACCTGCGCTCGCACCTTCTGTTTTAACAAGATAAGCTACTGCTGGTGTTGCAAGAACGCCTAGTTTATAAACGTGAATTCCGACTGAAAGGAGACCAGCAATCAAAGCCGCTTCTAGCATTTGACCTGAGATACGAGTGTCACGTCCTACAAAAACTTTTGGTGCTTCAGTCGTATGTTGACTGAGAACATAACCTCCAAAACGTCCCAATTTAAAAGCTAATTCTGGCGTCAATTCTACGTTTGCTTCTCCACGGACTCCGTCCGTTCCAAAATATTTACCCATGTTATATCCTTTTCTAATTTTTTTAGTCTTTCTTTGAAGAGTCTGGTTTGGTTTCAGACTCTGCAGTAGAAGATTTCGTTGAAGATGAGCTAGTAGTTGAAGAGCTTGAACTACTAGCTGATCTAGCTTGTTTCGTTGTTATCTTCATGGTTGTTTCATACGGTGTAATCACCGTTGGTAAAACTGTTCCATTCTTATCAATAGCTTGTAGAGGAACTGAACCTGTATAATTTCCTGTAATTTTTTCACTAGTTGGTAAAACAGCCACAATCTTATCAATCTTAGACAAGGTATCAACATCACTAGTAACCGAAACGCGTTCATCTGAAACAGTCACACTATCGATAAGAATTCGTTCATCAACCTTACCAGAGTCAATCTGTGGAGTGACTGGTAAATTATCCCGTGTTGCTTTCTTCCCAATTTTAACGGTGATTTTCTGCGGTGTTGCTAGGGCTGTTAAACCGTTCGGAAGATTTTCAATTGTCAAGGGAACTTCAACGGTTCCTTCTGTCGCCTGTGTTAAATCTGCAGTAACCTTAAATTTACGAGTGCTTTCTTGCATCTCACTAGCTAAGGTTACTCGATTGGATCCAGTTAAAAATACCGTTACTTCTGAACTAAAACCGCTAATAAAGTACTGCTCACTATCGTACTGAATGTCAATCGGTACATTTACGACCGTATTAGTATAGGTTTCTGTTCGAGCCGGTCTTGCATTATTATTATTTTGGTAATTAATAGAGGTAGCGTAAATAAACAAAACGCAAGCAAAGAGGAGTGAGGAGATGATATATAAACTATTTTTTTTCATTCTTCCAGCCTCCTAATATACGCTCTGTTAAGCTTGGCTCTTGTGAATTTTCCGGAATCAGTATACGACGTAGCTCTTCCTCAAATTCTTCCATCGTTAAATCATGCTTAAAGACACCATTATAGGTAATGGAAATACCTCCAGTTTCCTCTGATACCACAAAAGTGAGAGCATCAGAAACCTCAGATAAACCAATGGCTGCACGGTGTCGCGTTCCAAACTCCTTAGAAATACCAGTGTCTTCAGTAAGCGGAAGATAAGCAGATGTTACAGCTATTCGATCACCTTTTATAATGACTGCACCATCATGTAAAGGTGTGTTTGGAATGAAGATATTGATTAAGAGTTCTGCAGAAATCTTAGCATCTAAAGGAATCCCCGTGGAAATATATTCCTGCAAGGTTCTAACACGCTGAACTGATACAAGTGCTCCAATTTTTCGCGGGCTCATATATTCAACTGCTTTAACAAAGGCCTGAATCATCTGTTCTTCCGAACTCATTGGTGTACTTGAAAAGAAATCAGTCGCACGTCCTAATCGCTCTAAACCTGTCCGAATTTCTGGAGAGAAAATAACAACCGCTGCGATAACACCGTAAGTAATCAATTGATTGATCAACCAAGAAATAGTCGTCAAGCCTAGGGTATTTGCTGCTATCTGAGCTAAGATAAACACTAAAACACCTCGAACCAGGATCATAATCTTGGTTCCTGCAATTGATTTTGTAAATTGGTATAAGATATAGGCAACGATAAGAATATCAATCACATTTATCAGAATACTCCAAGGACTGGAAAATAAACTAGACCAGTATTGAAGATTAGATAATTGTTGAAAATTCATTCTAGGCCTCCTCTCCATAAAAAAGCTACTCTTTATTATATCATTTTATATGAAAATTTTCTTCCCCCTACTTCATTTTAAATTGGTAGAAAATATGATAGAATAAAATGATAGAAATGAATTAAGGAGAAACCATGTCTGAACTATATGATATTACCATTGTAGGAGGTGGACCTGTCGGTCTTTTCGCAGCCTTTTATGCTCACCTTCGTCAAGCCAAAGTACAAATCATCGATTCTCTTCCTCAACTAGGTGGTCAACCTGCCATCCTATATCCTGAAAAACAAATTCTCGATGTTCCAGGTTTTCCAAACCTCACAGGGGAAGAATTGACTAACCGCCTTTTGGAACAACTTGAAGGGTTTGAGACACCTGTTCACCTCAATGAAACTGTTCTTGAGATTGAAAAAGAGGATGATGTTTTTAAGATTACAACTAATAAGGGAAATCATACTTCTAAAACCGTTATTATTGCTATGGGAGGCGGTGCTTTTAAACCACGTCCACTCGAATTAGAAGGTGTTGAAGGCTATGACAATATCCACTACCACGTTTCTAACATTCAACAATACGCTGGTCAGAAGGTAACCATTCTGGGCGGTGGTGACTCTGCCGTTGACTGGGCTTTAGCTTTTGAAAAGATTGCTCCAACTACACTTGTTCACCGTCGCGATAACTTCCGTGCACTTGAGCATAGCGTCCAAGCCTTGCAAGAGTCTTCTGTAACTATCAAAACACCATTTGTGCCGAGTCAACTTCTTGGTGACGGCCAAACTCTTAACAAGCTTGAAATCACAAAAGTCAAATCCGATGAAACCGAAACCATTGAATTGGAACACCTCTTTGTCAACTATGGCTTTAAATCTTCTGTAGGTAATCTTAAAAAATGGGGATTAGAACTGAACCGCCACAAGATTATCGTCAATAGCAAGCAAGAGTCAAGCCAAGCTGGAATTTATGCTATCGGTGACTGCTGCTACTACGAAGGCAAGATTGACTTGATTGCGACTGGTCTAGGTGAAGCACCAACTGCTGTTAATAATGCTATCAACTATATCGACCCCGAACAAAAAGTACAACCAAAACACTCTACAAGTCTATAAGAAAAGAACCACGAATCATACGATTCGTGGTTTTACAGTTCATCCGCAATTTTGTTGATCTTTCTCAGGCGATGATTGACACCACTTTTGGTTAGGGGATTTGTCAGACTATCTGCCAACTTTTGAATAGAATAGTCTGGATGCTGAATACGCAGACGGGCAACTTCCTGCAAATCTGCTGGCAGATTATCCAATCCAATTCTATCTTTGATTTTACTGATATTATTAATAGTTTTCATACTCGCTGAAACAGTACGTGCAATATTAGCTGTCTCTGCATTATTGGCACGATTGAGGTCATTTCGAGTTTCTCGGAGAATCTTGACACCTTCAAAAGTATCTCGCGCCTGCATGGCTCCCACCAAAATCAGGAAATCCATAATATCTTCTGCTCGCTGGAGATAGGTCACTGCACCTTTTTTTCGTTCAATCACCTTGGCATCTAACAAAAACTGCTGCAAAAGCGAAGCAATCCCTTGAGCATGATCTAGATAAACTGAACTAATTTCCAGCTGATACTTGCCTGACTCGGGATCACGAATGCTGCCATTCGCTAAGAAGGCTCCACAGAGATAGGCACGTCCTGCTTCTTCATCTCCTAAAATATCTGGATCAATTCCCGTCTCCAGACCAAAGAAAGAATCGGCCAAACGCAAGTCCGCTAAAAGTTCTTGAACTTGCTCATCTGTAAACACAGTATAAACACGATTTTTCCGTAGATTACTTCTCTGGTGGTGACGAATCTCCGACTTGATGCCATAGAAGTGTAAGAAAGATTCATAGAGATGGCGGGCAAGCTTGGCACTCTCTGTAACAACGGACAAGGTCAAGCCAGAACTCGACAAACCTACGCTTCCAGACATCTTGATAATGGCTGATAACTCATAGCGACTCAGATGGTGCTGACCTAGGATTTCTTCTTTTACTGCTACTGTGAAACTCATTTTCTCACCTGTATGATGCGCATCAATTCATCAACGATTAAATCCCCATCGTGGAAGGCGCCACCATTTTCCAAACGTAGGAAGTTGGATGAAATGACACGTGGGACTTGCTTACGTAAGCCTTCAAAATCATGCTCAACCTGTACTAAATACTCATCAAAACGGTTGGTATCCATATAATCTCTAGGTACCTTCTCGATATTAACAAGAACAGTATCAATAAATGGTCTACCCAAATGACGATGCAAAACTTCTACGTGATCACTATCTGTAAAATGCTCAGTCTCACCACGTTGGGTCATGATATTGCAAACATAAGCCACCTCTGCTTTGGTTTCAAGAAGGGCTTTCCCAATCTCTTCAATGACGATATTCGGCAAAATGGAGGTAAAGAGTGAACCCGGCCCTAAGACAATCATATCACTCTCAAGAATGGTATTAACAACTCGACGACTTGCTTGTGGTTTTTCATCATCCAGGGTATTGGTGACGTAAACATGATCAATCATGCCTGGATGGTCTGCAATGTGACTTTCCCCAGCTACTTCTGAACCATCTTTAAAGACTGCATGCAAGGTCAAGGGATGATCACTAGATGGATAAATCTTTCCAGTCGTATGGAAAAATTTACTCAGCAATTGCATGGCGTTATAGGTTGAGCCCTGCATTTCAGAAAGCCCTGCTATGAGAATATTCCCCAGAGGATGTCCAGCAAAGGCACCTGCATCTTCCGAGAAGCGGTATTGAAAAACCTTTTCATAGAACTTTGGCATATCTGACATGGCAACAAGCACATTGCGTAAATCTCCAGGTGGTGTCAACTGCTGCATATTTTTACGCAGTTCACCTGAAGAACCTCCGTCATCAGCAACAGTTACAATGGCTGCAATGTCAACATCTCTTTCCCGCAAACTTTTTAAAATAACAGGAATTCCAGTTCCTCCACCAATCACCGTAATTTTGGGTTTTCTCATGAACGGTTTACCGTTTCCTTTCTTCGGTCTTTATCACGATGACTTTCATTTACAGACCAATTCTTAGATAAATCATTTGCTAAACGCTTTGCAAAGGCAACACTTCGGTGCTGTCCACCTGTACAACCTACTGCAATGGTTAAAACAGATTTTCCTTCTTTTTTATAACCTGGTAGAATTGGTTCAATTAAGGCTAACAAATGGCGGTAGAAATCCTCAGATTCCTCATGATTCATAACATAGTCATAAACGGCCTGGTCTTCACCCGTCTGATTGCGAAGTTCTGGTAGATAGTAGGGATTTGGGAGGAAACGAACATCAAATACCAAGTCAGCATCAATAGGAATGCCATATTTAAACCCGAAAGACATAACCTCAATACGGAAGGACTGAGCCTGTTCTTGATCTGAAAACTGCTCTGCAATGGTCTTACGAAGTTCACGTGGAGTTAACTCTGTCGTGTCTACCACGTTTTGGCTCATATTTTTTAATGGAGCCAAGAGTTCACGTTCCAACTTGATTCCATCTAAGATACGACCATCTGCTGCCAGAGGATGGCTTCTTCTAGTTTCCTTATAGCGTGCCACCAATTCCTTATCTGCCGCATCCAAAAAGAGAATCTTGAAGTCCAAATCATCTTGGTTTTCCAATTCGTCCAAGACAGCCTGAATCTCTGAGAAGAAAGAGCGACTTCGCATATCCACCACTAGGGCTAACTTGTGGTCGTCATCCTTGGTCTCTACCAACTGCAAAAACTTTGGCAATAGAGCTGGTGGCATATTATCAATGGTAAAATATCCTAAATCCTCAAAGGATTGAATGGCTACAGTTTTCCCTGCACCACTCATCCCTGTTACAATCACCAGGTGAAGTTGTTTCATTGTCATCATAGTCTCCTTATATCAAAAGAAGTTTGGAAGAACCAAACTTCAACTCGCTTATCCAATCTCAGCGATGACTTCAATTTCGACTTTTACATCGCGAGGTAGACGAGCTACTTCTACAGCTGAACGAGCTGGAAATTCCTCTTTAAAGGCTGTTTGGTATACCTCATTGAAAGGTACAAAGTCGTTCATATCACTCAAGAAACAAGTTGTTTTAACAACGTGGTCAAAATCTGTGCCTGCTTCTGCCAAAATAGCTCCAATGTTTTTCAAGACTTGTTCGGTCTGTTCTTGAATCGTTTCTCCTATGATTTCTCCAGTTTCAGGAGATAAAGGAACTTGACCGCTAGCAAACAAAAGGTTCCCAACGATTTTTCCTTGAACATAAGGTCCGATTGCCTTTGGAGCCTTGTCTGTATGAATTGTTTTTGCCATATATATTCCTCACAATTTTTCTAAAATAGCATCCCAAGCTTGATCCATTCCTGCTTTTGTTACGGATGAAAAGAGGATAAAATCATCACTTGGATCAAAGTTTAATTTCTTTTTAATGGCTGATTCGTGCTTGTTCCATTTCCCACGCGGAATCTTGTCTGCCTTGGTCGCCACAATGATGACAGGAATCTCATAATATTTAAGAAATTCGTACATCTGTACATCATCTGCTGACGGATCATGACGAAGGTCAACGAGACTGACAACTGCTCGAAGATTTTCACGAGTGGTTAAGTACTCCTCAATCATGCGTCCCCATTTTTCGCGTTCCTTTTTGGACACACGGGCATAACCGTAACCAGGTACATCTACAAAACGCATCTTATCATCAATGTTAAAAAAGTTCAGCAACTGAGTTTTACCAGGTTTCCCTGATGTCCGAGCTAGGTTCTTACGGTTAAGCATAGTGTTGATAAAGCTTGATTTCCCAACATTTGAGCGACCTGCGAGCGCAATTTCTGGAAGTTCATCCTGTGGATAGTGAGATTTGTTAGCTGCACTCAGCAAAATCTCAGCATTGTGTGTATTGATTTCCATAGTCACCTCTAGGCTGTCTCTAGGATTGGCTTAGCTGTTCCATCAACTGCTTCTTTTGTGATACGAACTGTTTTCACATTTTCTTGACTTGGAACTTCAAACATAACATCTAGCATGGTTTCTTCGATGATTGAGCGAAGCCCACGCGCACCAGTCTTACGTTCAATAGCTTTGTTAGCAATCTCTTGGAGAGCCTCATCGTCAAATTCAAGCTCAACATCGTCATATGAAAGCAAGGTCTGGTATTGTTTAACCAAGGCATTTCTTGGCTCTTTCAAAATGCGAACCAAGTCATCTACTGTCAACTGCTCCAAGGCTGCAAAGACAGGCAAGCGTCCAATTAATTCAGGAATAATACCGAATTTTTGAATATCTTCTGCAATGATTTCTTGCATGTATGAGCTGTTTTCATCAATAGCCTTGTTATTTTGTCCGAAACCGATGACTTTTTCACCAAGACGCTGTTTGACAATTTCTTCGATTCCATCAAAGGCACCACCCACGATGAAGAGGATATTCTTGGTATCTACTTGGATCATTTCTTGTTGTGGATGTTTGCGTCCACCTTGTGGAGGAACACTTGCTACTGTACCTTCGATAATCTTAAGGAGGGCTTGTTGCACACCTTCACCAGAAACATCACGTGTGATGGAAACATTTTCGCTCTTCTTAGCAATCTTATCAATCTCATCGACGTAGATAATTCCACGCTCTGCACGTTCGATGTTGAAGTCAGCTGCCTGCAAGAGTTTGAGGAGGATATTTTCCACGTCCTCACCTACATAACCAGCCTCAGTAAGAGCTGTTGCATCTGCAATGGCAAATGGTACATTCAAACTTCTAGCAAGAGTTTGAGCAAGGAAAGTCTTCCCTGAACCAGTTGGGCCAATCATCAAAATGTTTGATTTTTGCAAATCCACATCTTCTGACTCTTCACGAGTGTCATGGAAATTGATGCGTTTGTAGTGGTTATATACAGCCACTGCCAAGGCACGTTTGGCACGATCTTGACCAATCACATAGTGGTTCAAGATGTTTAAGAGTTCGATTGGTTTTGGTACTTCAGACAAGTCTGCCAGGACTTCCTCTGCCAACTCCTCACGAATGATTTCCTGGGCTAACTCCACACACTCATTACAGATAAAAGCGTTGTTCCCAGCGATTATTTTTTTAACTTCTTCTTGGCTTTTGCCACAAAATGAGCAATAAACCATCATATCATTTTTCCTATTTGTAGGCATGATTCCCTTCCGTTCTAAATGATTTTTCTATCTAAAATAAGGTCATATAAAAAGCATGAATGCTATTCACCAAGTTTGTAAAAGCATTAAGCCAAAGTAGAGTAGCAAGTCCAAAGCGCTTTTTACGAAAAGCGTGTGTTCCAGCTACAAGACAAACAGCACACAAAAGAGCTGTAAAAAATCCAAAAATACTACGCTCCATTAGACTTCCTTTCTCTTTCTATATTCGATGGTGAAATCATAGGCATTTTTCTCATCTCTAGTATAAGATTTACTTGCAAGAGTCTCAAAAACCGTCAAGTCAAAATCTGCTGGGAAATAAGTATCCCCTTCAACTTGAGCATGAATTTGTGTCACAATAATCTCATCAAGATAAGCTTCAAAAAGCTGGAAAATCTGCTTGCCCCCAAGGATATAGAGATTTTTATCCTGGTTCTGATACCAGTCTAAAACGTCCTCAACATTTTGGAAAACCAGAGCACCCTCAATTGACTCTTCAGGATTGCGCGTCAAAATCAGGGTCTCACGTCCTGGAAGCAAACGTCGCCCCATCCCATCAAAGGTGACACGTCCCATCAAGATGGCATGATTCAAGGTTGTTTCTTTAAAATGTTTTAACTCTGCTGGCAAATGCCATGGTAAGCGATCCTCTTTTCCGATTACACCCTTTTCATCTTGTGCCCAGATGGCTACGATTTTCTTTGTCATGCTTTCATCCTTTTTATTGATAGTTCTATTTTATCAAAAATCTTAAAAAAAGACTGTTTTGGAATGCCCTCCTGAATAGAAAAAATCCGTAGAAGTTCTCTACGGATTTTTGACAAAATAGAGTATCTTACAATCCAGGTGCTTGTCCCAATTCTGCTGCAAGCATCCAGACAGTTTTTTCAAGATCTGCCTTAGCTCCAACGAAGATATCGTTTGTTACATCATCGCCTTCTTCATCAGTTACATCCAAAGCTTTTTGGAATAGAGTGATAAGGTAACGATAAATAGCTAGAACACGCTCCAAGCTTTCTTCAACGTTACGGAATTCTCCTTCTTCTTCTTCGATTTCACTGTGTTGAAGGAACTCTGTCAAAGTAGAGTAAGGTTTACCACCAAGAGTAATCAAACGTTCACTGATTTCGTCAAGGTAAGCATCTAGACTGTCCATGTATTCATCCATCTTAGGATGCCATACTTGGAAACTACGACCACGCATGTACCAGTGTACTTGGTGAAGGGCAATGTGAGCCACATACAAGTCTGCTACTGCTTGGTTAAGCACTTCCTTTGTTTTTGCTAGCGCTTCTGCCGCTGGTTTAGTTAATGTTGCTACGTCTTTTACTGCTTCTTTTTTCAATTCTACCATTTTTCTCACCTCATAATATTATTTTTGTAACCATATTTATTGATTACTATCTCAGTATACTACTCCTAGTAGACAAAAGCAAGGAAATTAACTCATATTAAAAAAGTTCTAATTGACTGATAATTTAAGAAAATGAGTGGTTATTTATCCTAGCTATTTTCACTTTTTTTACTAGAGAATTGGCTTTGATAAAGATCATAATAAAATCCTTTGGCATTTAAGAGACTTTCATGATTTCCCTGTTCGATTATCTGTCCATCTTTCAGCACCAAAATCTTGTCAGCTTCCTGAATAGTCGAAAGTCGATGGGCAATGACAAAGCTTGTTCTTCCCTTCATCAAACGCTTCATAGCTTTTTGAATCAAAAGCTCTAAGCGTGTATCGACTGATGAGGTTGCTTCATCAAGGATTAGAATTTTTGGATCCGCTAAGAGTGCACGCGCGATAGTTAGCAACTGTTTTTGCCCAAGAGAAATATTACTTGACTCTTGGTTCATTTCCATGTTGTAGCCACCAGGAAGGGTGCGGATAAAGTGGTCAACATTGGCCGCCTTAGCAGCTTCAACGATTTCTTCATCTGTTGCCTCAAGATTTCCAAAGCGAAGATTTTCCTTGATACTGCCTTCATAGAGCCAGGCATCCTGTAAGACCATACCAAACTGGCGACGATAGTCCTGACGAGACAGGTCACGAATATCTTGCCCATCCACTAAAATGGCACCAGCTGTCACATCGTAAAAACGCATGAGAAGGTTAATCAAGGTTGTTTTCCCCGCTCCAGTAGGTCCAACGATAGCTACCATCTCTCCAGGTTCAACATCTAAGTTAAAATTGCGAATCAATGGTTTGTTTTCTACATATTGGAAATCGACATTTTTGAAACTAACTTGACCTGTCAATGGTGCAAGTTCTTTCACTTCAGCAGTTTGGACTTCTTCCTTTTCATCTAGAACTTCGAAGACACGATCAAGCGAAGACTTAGCACTTTGCATTTGTCCAGTTAATTGAGTGATATTTTGGATCGGCTGGCTAACTTGCCACACATACTGAACGAAAGCTTGCATATTACCAATCGTCAAGCGCCCTGCAATAACCTGCAATCCACCTAAGACAGCTACAATTAAGTATGTTAAATCAGACACGATATGAAGGGCTGGCATCATCAATCCTGAAATAAAGCTAGCCTTAAATCCGACCTGTTGCAATTCATCCGTAATCTTCTCAAACCTCTCTTGAGAGTTCTCTTCACGACCAAAAAGTTTGAGGACATTGAAACCTGTCAAGTTTTCCTGTACAAATCCATTCATACGTCCTAGAATGGCTGCCTGCTGTTTAAAGTATGGCTGCGAACGATTCAGAATTGTTTTAGCCCCAAAATAAGTTATCGGAATCGACAAGATAACAATGATAGCTAACTGAATATTTAAATAGAGGACCATTCCCATAACAAAAAGAATGGTAAAGACTGCATTGATAATCTGTAAGAAAGATTGTTGTAGAGCGTTTGAAACAGTTTCAACATCACTGGTAAAACGACCTAACAAATCTCCAAACTGGTGCTTGTCAAAGTAGGACACAGGGATGCGGTTGATTTTTTCGCTCATTTCATTTCGCAAATCCTGTATCATGGACTGCACCGCATTGGTCATAAAGTAATTTGAGTAGTAAGACCCCAACTCGTAAAGAAGCCCACGCAAGAGATAGATTACTAGAATTACTGCGATATAGCTGGTATTGATACCCGCTCCTGCAACACCATTTGCCATATCAAGAAGATTACTGGTTAATTCTGTGATGGCAAGCCCTAATACGAAAGGCTCGATAACACTCATAATAACGCTGACTATCTTCAAAAAGACTGCAAAGAAAACAGAAAAACGGTAGGCTTTTAAATAGCTCCATAGACGAGCTAGACTAGATTGTTGTTTCATCCTTTACCTCCTATTCTTCTGTCAGAGACGCATTTTTCAGCTGCGACTCAGCAATTTCTCGATAGATGTCATTGGTCTCCATCAATTCTTCATGACGGCCACGACCAACGATTTCACCCTTATCAAGGACAATGATCTGGTCAGCATCCATGATAGTTCCAACACGTTGAGCGACAATCAAAACCGTTGCATCTTGAGTCACTTCCTTGAGACGACGGCGTAAGATAGCATCTGTACGGTAGTCCAAGGCTGAGAAAGAATCGTCAAAGATATAGATATCTGGACCCTTGATAACTGCTCGTGCAATCGACAAACGTTGTTTCTGACCACCTGATAGATTGCTTCCCCCTTCGGCCAGATGCGTTGCGAAACCTTCTTCTCGACTTTCGATAAAGTCTTTGGCTTGGGCTACATCAGCTGCTTGGTGCAAGTCCTCATGACTGGCATCCTCTTTCCCGTAACGGAGATTGTCTGCGATAGTCCCAGTAAAAAGCAAGGCCTTTTGTGGAATAAATCCAATCTTCTGACGGAGTGATTTGAGACGGTAATCCCGTACATCAACACCATCAACCTTAATTTTCCCTAGCGTAACATCGTAGAATCGAGGAATCAATTGAACCAGAGTAGACTTACCTGACCCAGTCGAACCGATAAAAGCAATGGTTTCTCCCGGTTTAGCAGTAAAGGAAATGTTATGTAAGACAGGGCTTTCTGTTTCCCCAGGATAGGCAAAGGTCACATTATCAAATTCTAAGTAACCATGTGTTTCTGTTTCTTGAATTCCGTCCTCATTTGGATCAATGGAAATGGGCATGTCCATGATTTCCTTCAAACGTTCACTGGATACGGCCGTTCTAGGATACATGGTAAAAAGGTTTGACAAGAAGAGGAAGGACAAGAGGGCGTGGAAACTATACTCGATGAAGGCTACCAAATCCCCAATCTGCAAACTTCCTTGTTTGAGAGGGTCTAGAGCAAACCAAACGATAGCTACAATCATGGCAATAATGATTTGCACAAAAAGTGGTTCCGTCAAACCAGTCAATTTGAACAAGCGATTGGAATTGTCTGCATAGATTGCATTTTTCTCTTCAAAACGGTTTTCTTGGAAGTCTTCACGAGCAAAGGCACGAATCACTCGTAGTCCCATCAAATTTTCACGGACATACTGGTTAATCTTATCCAGTGTTTTCTGTTGTTTTTCAGATAAAGGACGGGTTTTGACCGCCACATAAATGACTACTACAGCTAGAAAAGGAACGGAAAAAGCGACAATCCAGGCCAGTGAAGGACTCGTCAAGAAAATCATGAGAATACTTGATAACATCATCATAGGAGTGATAACACCCAACTTAAGCGTTTGTTCCGCAAACTGCATGAGGACAAAGGCATCACTAGTAATACGAGTGACTAGTGAAGACACACCAATTTGCTCGTACTCATGATGAGAGTACTCTTGCAGCTTAGCATAGACATCATCCCGCATGTCCTTAACCATATTCGTGGTCAGTTTACTAGCAGCATAAGCCAGAACAACCCGTCCAAATGTTCCCAAGACGATAATAACCAACATGATTACGGCCCAAAAATAGAGTTTATCCTGATCACCTTGGTTGATTCCCTGGTCAATCATGCGGGCTAAAACTGTTGGTAAACCTAGATTGACAATGACAAAGAAAATTGCCCCGAGAAAGTCTAACACTAACCACTTGGGATAGCGTTTGAGATAAGACCAAATATAAAGCATAATTCTCCTTTCTTTTTCTTCTAAAATGCAGAAAAGAGCGTGCTTTCGCACGCCATTTTACTAAAAAGAAGACAGGCAGCCAAAACCTCGAGAGAGGGAACTGTCTGTCTCAGATATTTAAAGACTATTTTACAAAGTCAAGCAATGCCAAGAAGCTTTCTGGATCAAGGGATGCACCACCAACAAGAGCTCCGTCAACGTCTGGACAAGCCATGTATTCAGCAACGTTTTCAGGTTTAACTGAACCACCGTATTGAACACGTACTTTGTCAGCTACTTCTTGACCGAAGTCAGCAGCTACAACGTCACGAACAACTTTACACATTTTTTGTGCGTCGTCTTGTGAAGCTGATTTACCAGTACCGATAGCCCAGATTGGCTCATAAGCGATAACTGATGAAGCTACTTGTTCTGCAGTCAATCCAGCAAGAGCAGCTGAAACTTGAGCACCTACGAATTCTGCTGCTTTACCAGCTTCGTAAGTTTCAAGTGACTCACCACAACAGATGATTGGAAGCATGCCGTTAGCAAAGATTGCTTTTGCTTTTTTGTTGATGTCTTCGTCTGTTTCGTGGAAGTAGTCACGACGTTCTGAGTGACCGATAACAACGTAGTCAGTACCGATTTCTTTCAAAACTTGTGGGCTAGTTTCACCAGTGAAAGCACCAGCATTTTCAAAGTAGCAGTTTTGAGCAGCAACTTTAAGGTTTGAACCTTTAGCAGCAGCAAGTACAGTAGTCAAATCAACTGCAGGAGCTGCGATACCTGCTTCAACAAGGTCTGATGAAGGAAGTTTTGATGCTACAGCTTCAACGAATGCTTTTGCTTCTTCTGGGTTTTTGTTCATTTTCCAGTTACCAGCAATAAATGGTTTACGTGACATTTCACATACCTCTTTTTTCATTTTATTTTCTACTTATTTTATCATATTTATAGATAGCTTGCAAATCTTACTCTGTAACCAGAAGTCTTCTTTTCAAATACTTTCCAGTCGTCAATTCTATTTAGAGTCTGTCTTTCTCCGAGTTAATTTGACCACTGCTTCTGTCCTAGCCGTGTGAGGAAACATATCAACAGACTGGATATAATGCAGGTCATAGACTTCAACCAAGCGGACTAAATCACGCGCCAGGGTAGATACATTGCAGGAAATGTAGACCATCTTTTCAGGAGCGTATTTAACGATGGTATCCAAGAGTTTGTCATCTAAACCTGTACGAGGCGGGTCTACAATCAAGGCATCGGCACGATAACCTTCCTTGTACCAACGAGGGATGATTTCTTCTGCAGTTCCAGCCTCATAGTGAGTATTGGTATAACCCATGCGCTGGGCATTTTCTTTGGCATCCTCAATAGCTTCTGGAATAATATCCATCCCTCTCAGACTTTTAACTTTTTTGGCAAAGGCAAAACCAATGGTTCCAACACCACAGTAGGCATCAATCAGATGGTCATTCTCATTTACGTCCAAGGCCTTAACGGCTTCACTATAGAGGATTTCAGTCTGTTCAGGATTGAGTTGGTAAAAAGCTCGTGGTGAGAGAGAAAACTCATAGTCTAATACACCCTCACGAATACTATCCTGTCCCCAAATAATCTCTGTCTTGTCCCCATAAATCTCACTAGTTTTAGCGGTATTGGTATTGGCTGCGACAGTCACTACTTCAGGATAATCCTTGACTAGGTCTTTCACAAATTGAGTCAGATTTAATTGGCGATTGGTCACAATGATAATCTGAACTTGCCCAGTTTTCCGTGCTCGGCGAACCATGATGGTCCGAACACCCAGAATTTTCCGTTCGTCCGTAATCGGAATTTGATGATAGGTCAAGAGTTCAGCAATGCGATTGGCAATCGCTTGCGTTTCCTTGTCTTGAACTAGGCAGTCCTTTAACTCGACTAGATAGTGGGAATTCTGAGCATACAAACCTGCCTTGACTTGACCTTTAAACTTTCGAGTTTGGAATTGTAGTTTAGCTCGATAATACTTTGGTTCCTGCATACCAATGGTTGGTCTAATCTCAAAATTTTCATAGCCTGCAGGTGCAAATTTCTTCAGAGCTTGATGGAGGAGATCCGTCTTGAACTCCAGCTGTTTGTCATAGTGCAGGTGCATGATTTGACAGCCTCCACACTCATTATAAATGGTACAGTCTGGAACCACTCGAAACTTAGATTTTTTATTGACCTCAAGCAGTTTAGCCTCAACGTAGTTACGCTTAACCGAAGTCACCTGACAATAGATATCTTCTCCCTTGAGGGCACCTGGAACAAAAACGAGGGTTTTCTGGAAAAAACCAATTCCTTCCCCGTTAATCCCCATGCGCTTGATTTTTAATGGAATTTTTTGTTTGACTTTTAGATTCATAAGTCTATTATACCACGTAGTTTCTCAATGGTTAAGAATATGTTACAATAAAACCATGAATACAAAGATATCTTTTTCCTCATTGGATTTTCCTGAGCAATTACGAACTTATATAGAGGGGGCCAACCTATCTGACAGCTCTTCTCATTCAGGCGCAAGAGTTCTCTATCTTGATTCAGATTACTATTTAAAAATTGATCAAAAGGGAAGATTAGAGCGAGAAGCTAGCATTGCAAGTTGGTTTGAACAAGAAGGAATAGGAACTCCAGTCATCCACTATCTATCTACAGATAAAGACTACCTCCTGACTAAAGAGGCTATTGGTCATGATGCTCTCGCTTTTTTAGACCAGCCAGAAAAAATCTGCCGAACCATGGCAGAGGCTCTTAAAAAGCTTCACAACTTAAACCCACAAAATTTTCCATCAGAAAATCATTTAAAAGCCTATAAAGAAAGAGCCTTTAAAAACTATGAAAAAGGTGAGTTCTATGCCAAGGCGCTCCTCCCCCAATTCCAGATTAACAGTCGCGAAGAGGCCTTCCAACTCATCCAAGAACAAGGGCACCTTTTAGAAACAGATGCCTTTATTCACGGTGATGCCTGTCTACCAAACTTTATTCTAAAAGATGCTGACCACTTCTCTTGTTTTATTGATCTTGGTTTGGCTGATTTTAGTGACCGGCATATCGATCTCTTTTGGGCAGTTTGGTCCCTCAATTACAACTTAAAAGATCCCAAATATGCTGAACTATTTCTCAACTATTACGGGAGAGAGCTGGTTGATAGCAACAAACTTCGACTCGTTGCTGCCTTCGAAGCATTTGGATAAGAGGTAAACCATGAAAATCACAAAACTTGAAAAGAAAAAAAGACTCTTTCTACTTGAGCTTGATAGCGACCAAACCTGCTACATTACAGAGGATACCATTGTGCGCTTTATGTTGACAAAAGGGAAAGAGATCTCAGCTGAAGAACTAACTGAGATTAAATCCTTTGCGCAATTTTCCTACAGTAAAAATCTAGCTCTTTACCACTTATCCTTCAAGGCCCGCACTGAAAAAGAAGTTCGAGATTATCTAACCAAGCATGAAATTGATGGGAAAATCATCCCCAAAGTTATCCAGTCTTTAAAAGATGATAATTGGATCAATGACCGGCAATATGCTTATGCCATCATCAATTCCAATCAGCTTTCAGGAGATAAGGGAAGCTATATGCTGATGCAGAAGATTTCTCAAAAAGGCGTTACCAAATCCATTATCCAAGAAGTCTTACAAGAATTTGATATGACGGAAGTCGCAGAACGGACAGCTGAAAAACTACTGAAAAAATACCAGGGGAAATTACCTGCCCGCGCCCTACAGGATAAGATTATCCAAAGCCTAACCAATAAAGGATTTTCCTACACAGAAGCCAAAACAGCCTTTGACCAATTGGATAGCCAGGTCGAAGAAGAAACCGTTCAGGAACTTATTTTTAAAGAGTTAGATAAGCAATACCCAAAATACTCACGAAAGTATGAAGGATACGAACTGAAACAACGTTTGACCCAAGTTTTAGCTAGAAAAGGTTATGATTTTTCGGATATAGCCAGCGCTCTCAGAGAATATCTTTAATTTTTTCATGAAAAAACTAAGAACTTTAAACAAAAATGTGATACAATAGTAAACGATAAACTTATAAATTGTAGAAAGTTGGTTAGTTATGAAACTTCCAAAAGAAGGCGACTTTATTACAATTCAAAGTTATAAGCATGATGGGAGTCTCCACCGTACTTGGCGAGACACCATGGTACTAAAAACAACAGAGAACGCTATTATCGGCGTCAACGACCACACACTTGTTACCGAAAGTGACGGTCGTCGTTGGGTGACTCGAGAACCGGCTATTGTTTACTTTCACAAGAAATATTGGTTTAATATTATCGCTATGATTCGTGAAAATGGTATCTCCTACTACTGCAATATGGCAAGTCCTTACTATCTGGATGAAGAAGCTTTAAAATACATTGACTATGATTTGGATGTTAAAGTTTTTACAGATGGTGAAAAACGCCTCTTGGACGTTGAGGAGTATGAACGACACAAGCGAAAAATGAAGTATTCTTCTGATCTAGACTATATTCTGAAAGAGCATGTTAAGATTCTTGTTGATTGGATTAACAATGAGCGAGGTCCTTTCTCAGAAGCCTATGTCAACATTTGGTACAAACGCTACGTAGAACTAAAGAATCGGTAAAGTTGTCAGAGGTCAGGATTAAAATCCTGACCTCGTTTTTTGATTTTCAACAAGCCTTTGAGTAGCGACTAATTGAACTGTTTATCAGCCTTCTAAATCCCAAAAAGCTCCTTTAAGCAAAACTTCATTTTTCATCCACAAGTTTTAAGTCTCAACTGATTTATTGAAGTCTCTCGAGTCATGGACTAGGAATTCATAGATCGGTCCATCGACTTCTCTCCATCACCTTTTCCTAGCAAAAAACCTGCCACATTGGGCAGGTTTTCGTCTAAATATCTAACTTCGTAACAGTGAACTTGATATGCGAATAGTCTTTTTCGATATCCTTATCTACCATAAAGGCAGTTGCATCCTTCTTGACCTGTACCAAGTCAATATTCTGTGCTTGAGCGGCATAGACACAGCCACAGTAGCATTGACGATAAATGTCGTACTCTTCACACATTTCTACAGAGCGTTTATAGCCTTGATTTTTCTTAAAGTCGCTCGGAAGATAATGAGTTGTGTAGATTTTCTGCACGTCGATCCCGATACTATTGATGGTTTGTGAATTTTTATGGGGACTGATGGTTAGGGCTGAGCCGAAGTAATCAAAGCCCAAATCCATAGCTACTTGAGCTGTCTTATCCAGACGATAGTCAAAACAAACCTTGCAACGATCGCCACCTTCAGGTTCTTCTTCCAAACCTCTGACCAGCTGACGGTATTCGTTGGGTTCATAGGGTGCTTCTAGATATTGAACCTTGTTGCCAGTTCGTTCATTGAAATCACTGACAAACTTTTTTGTCACATAGGCACGCTTGTGATACTCAGCTTTAGGATGGATATTTGAATTAGCAAAATAAATAGTTACATCTGCATATTTGGTCAAATACTCTAAAGTATAGGTGCTACAGGGAGCACAACAGACGTGCATGAGAATAGTTGGTCTTTCTTCATTTTTTTCCCAAACTTGAACCATCTTTTGCATGACTCGGTCATAGTTGATCTTTTGATTGGGATTCATCTTACTTAGAATTTCTTCTACATCGATCATACTCTTCTCCTTTTCCTCTTGCTATTGTACCACAGGATGACCCTTTGGGCAAATAGGTTTTCGTGCTTTACTCAGTTTTTAAGTTCTTATCTAATAGCTTGCCCATCCTTGTCAAACTGATTATTAATATAGGATAAATGAAAAGCAAGATAAGACCTAGAACTAAAAAGACCGCTACAAGACCACAACGATCAATCATCCAGCCTGTCAGTGGAAATATGACAATCATGGAAAGACTAAAGAGCATGGAATTGATACTAAGCATAGTTGCTCTAACACTGGACGGTAAATAGCCTTGTAAGTCATTGAAATAGATCGGCTGATAAACTGCATAGAGTGTATCGGTCAAAAGATATACGAGAAGAAGAGCAAAGGGAGTTCCAGAAAACACCAATAGTAAGGCCAAGCCCGTTAGTGCAACAAGAGTCGGAAAAACTCGATTGCTATTCCATTTTTTACCAATTTGACTAGCTACATAAACTGCTATAAGATTTAAGCCACTACCAATCAGCATGACCAGTGAAACCTGCCATCCTGCTAAGTCACTTATTTTCTGCTGATAATAAAAGTAAAACATACACATGAGTGTTCCGACTAGCTGATAAGTCATCATCCAGTAAAAGAGTACTGGTTTTTCATGCCATTCTTTTCGAACTTGCAGGACAATCGTTTTAAAGGTTAAGGCTTCATTTTTTTCTCTCTTAGCCATTGGTTCTTTCATCAAATAAATCAAGATTATAGAAAGAAAAGATAATCCAATAGCAATCAGATAGGTCCAAGCCAATGCTCCGTGAATAAAGAAGCCTGCCACAACTGTACCTAGGGTTCGGGTGACTTCTGCCACACCAGACAAAAAACTAGAAATCTGAAGATAGCGGTCCTTTTGACCTGCTTCAACTGTTGAATCATATAAGAAAGCGGTGCTGGTTCCCGAGTCAAAATTATAAGACCAAGCGTTGACCATCATAGCAAAAGCATAAATCCAAAAATTCCCCTGACCAAACAAAATCAAGATAGAGGACACAATACTGGCCAAGCGAGCCAAATAGAGATTGGTCTTGTAGCTAAATCGATCGGCCAACATACCAGACGGGATTTCACACAAGAGACTTGTACCGTGAAAGATACTTTCTAATAGACCGATTTGAAGTAAGGAAAGACCATTTTGAATGAAAAATAAAATCCAAAAACTGGTGATTCCAAAATAAGAAGTGAATTCCAGACCTGCTAGGAGTGGAATATTGCGTTTGTAAGTTCTTTTAAACATCGTTTTCTCTCTTTCAATATATAATATGAGTTTTTATAAAAGACTTACCTAGATTTGCCTACATTTTCTCCACCTCTTTCATTTAAAGTAATACTCAATGAAAATCAAAGAGCAAACTAGGAAGCTAGCCGCAGGCTGTACTTGAGTACGGCAAGGTGAAGCTGACGTAGTTTGAATTTGATTTTCGAAGAGTATAAAAACGCCAGACGGCGTTTTTATGGCTATTAAGGTTTGATACGGTGCAACATACGTGGGAATGGAATGGCTTCACGGATGTGTTTAGTTCCAGCTGCAAAAGTTACCATACGCTCGATACCAATACCAAATCCACCGTGTGGTACTGTACCGTATTTACGAAGGTCAAGATAGAATTCATACTCTGTACGATCCATACCAAGTTCTTCCATCTTAGCGACAAGGGCATCGTAGTCTTCCTCACGCATTGAACCACCAATGATTTCTCCGTAACCTTCTGGTGCAAGCAAGTCTGCACAAAGCACGCGCTCTGGATTTCCAAGAACTGGTTTCATGTAGAAGGCCTTAATGGCTGCTGGATAGTTCATGACAAAAGTTGGCACACCAAAGTGGTTTGAAATCCAAGTTTCATGTGGTGAACCAAAGTCATCACCATGCTCAAGATGTTCGTAGTCAGCGTCTTCATCATTCTCATGCTCTTGCAAGAGGTCAATGGCTTGATCGTAAGTGATGCGTTTGAATGGCTCTGCAATGTAGCGTTTCAAAAGCTCAGTGTCACGTTCCAATGTTTCCAAGGCTTGAGGAGCACGATCAAGAACACCTTGAAGCAATGCTTTTACATAAGCTTCTTGCAAGTCAAGTGACTCATCGTGTGTCAAGTATGAGTACTCCGCATCCATCATCCAGAATTCAGTCAAGTGACGACGAGTTTTAGATTTTTCAGCACGGAATACTGGACCAAAGTCAAAGACACGACCAAGAGCCATAGCCCCAGCTTCAAGATAAAGCTGACCAGATTGGCTCAAGTAGGCTGGTGTTCCAAAGTAGTCAGTTTCAAAAAGTTCTGTAGAATCTTCTGCTGCATTTCCTGAAAGAATTGGGCTATCAAACTTCATAAAGCCGTTCTTGTCGAAGAACTCATAAGTTGCATAGATGATAGCATTACGGATTTGCATGACAGCAACTTGCTTACGAGAACGAAGCCACAAGTGACGGTTGTCCATCAAGAAGTCTGTTCCATGTTCTTTTGGAGTGATTGGGTAATCTTGAGATTCACCGATCACTTCGATGTCTGTAATATCCAACTCGTAACCAAATTTAGAACGTTCGTCTTCTTTGACAATCCCTGTCACAAAAACAGATGTTTCTTGGCTTAGGCGTTTGATGGTGTCAAATTTTTCAAGACCTACTTCTTCTCCAAATTTTTCGATAAAGTTGGGTTTGAAAGCCACGCCTTGGAAGAAGGCAGTTCCGTCACGCAATTGCAAGAAGGCAATTTTCCCTTTTCCAGATTTGTTGGCAACCCAAGCACCGATAGTGACTTCTTGACCAACGTAATCTTTTACTTCGATAATTGTTACACGTTTTGTCATCATTTATCTTCCTTTTTTCGTTTAACTTGTCTAAAGACATTATTACCCACTATTGTACCACAAATAATGCCTGATAGCTAGCTAGTTTGATAGAAATTCATAAGTTTTTAGCTACAAAAACCTCCGCAAAGAGGACGGAGGTTTAACTTCTTATTTTTCCATAAATAGGTGCAAACGACGAATAGCTTCTTTAAGAGTTTCCAAGTCTGTCGCATAGCTGAGACGGACATTCTCTGGTGCTCCAAATCCTGCTCCTGTAATCAGGGCCAGACCAACTTCCTCAAGAATAGCCGTTGTAAAGGCTGTTACGTCGGTATAACCCTTCATTTCCATGGCTTTTTTAACATTTGGGAAGAGGTAGAAAGCACCTTGCGGTTTGACCACTTCAAAGCCAGGGACTTGACACAAGAGTGGATAGATGGTGTTTAAACGTTCCTCGAAAGCCTGACGCATGGTTTCTACAGAGTCTTGTGGACCAGTTAGCGCTTCAATTGTTGCGTATTGAGATACAGCAGTCAGGTTAGAAGTCGTTTGACCTGTTAGTTTGCTCATAGCAGCGATGATTTCTGGATCACCTACTGCATAACCCACCCGCCAACCTGTCATGGCATAAGCTTTAGATACACCATTGATGACGATGGTTTGCTTGCGAATGGCTTCTGACAGACTAGAGATTGGGACAAATTCATTTCCGTTATAGACCAAACGACCATAAATATCATCTGCTAGGATGAGAATGTCATTTTCAACAGCCCAATTTCCGATAGCCAAGAGTTCCTCACGAGAATAGATCATACCGGTAGGATTAGATGGGGAGTTCAGAACCAAGACCTTGGTCTTATCTGTGCGAGCTGCTTCTAATTGCTCCACGGTTACTTTAAAGTGATTGTCTTCCTTAGCTTGGACAAATACTGGAACACCTTCAGCCATTTTCACTTGATCCCCATAGCTAACCCAGTAAGGTGTTGGAATGATAACCTCATCTCCAGGATTAATCACAGCCATAAAGAAAGTATAAAGGGAGAACTTGGCACCGGTAGCAAATGTGACCTCATTAGCCGCTACAGAATAACCATAATAACGTTCAAAATAGGTATTGACCGCTGCTTTTAATTCAGGCAAACCTGAAGCTACCGTATAGAAAGAAGCACGTCCATCTCGAATAGCCTCAACAGCAGCATCTTGAATATTTTCAGGAGTATGAAAATCGGGCTGACCTAAAGTTAAGAAAAGAACATCTTTTCCTTCAGCCTTTAATTTCTTTGCTCTTGCATCACTAGCCAGAGTGACACTTTCTTCCATTTCTAAGACACGTTTAGATAATTTCATAGTTTCTCCTTTTCGATTAGGGCACCAGATTCAAAATCCACTAGATAGTAGTCTCCACCAGACTTGATTTCCCAGACAGGCTTATCAGCATACCGCCCAAAGGTAATCGCGTCAATATCAGTTGCTCCTTTTTCTCTGACAACTGCTTCTGCTTTTTCTTGTGAAGTGCCACTTTCTAGTTGATACACATAGATTTTTTGACTATTTTTCTCAATTAAAACAGCTACTGGTTTTTGATTCTTGTCTTGGCCAAGAACACTATAATAAGTTTCCAAACCATTGAAGAAATCAACCTGACTGACCGTTTCTAGATTCGCATACTGCTTGGCAAGCTTTTCCCCTTCTACCTTTGCTGTCTGATAAGGCTTCATGCTAAGCCACACCAAATAGAGAAAGGAAGAAGTCACAACTAGAGCCAGCAAGGTCAAGCCAATACTGTACTGAAATAATAAGGAATTTTTTTCTTTTTTCTGTCTCATTTTCACTCGTCTATTTTACCATCTATCCAAGTGAATTACAAGAGAATAAAAGAGGAGGATTTGGCTCGGAACTTCTCTTATGACAGGAATATATGACGCTTGAATCATTGATTTCACAGACTTTTCATAATCTCTACTCCTAAAAATAATCTTGACTATCATCGATTTTATTTTCTGGGCAAATTTCTTGCAAATGATTTCCTTTTGTTGTAACATTGTTTATAACAACAGAGATAACTCTGATTAAAATCTAAAGGAGACTCCCTATGTCTAAAAAAGTATTATTTATCGTTGGTTCACTTCGTGAAGGTTCTTTCAACCACCAAATGGCTCTAGAAGCTGAAAAAGCTCTTGCAGATAAAGCTGAGCTACCTTGACTACTCAGCAATCCCACTTTTTAATCAAGAACTTGAAGTTCCAACTCTTCCAGCTGTAGCAGCTGCTCGTGAAGCTGTTCTAGCTGCTGATGCTATCTGGATTTTCTCTCCAGTTTACAACTTCTCAATTCCTGGAACAGTGAAAAACTTGCTTGACTGGCTTTCACGCGCAATTGACTTGTCTGATACACGCGGAGCATCTGCTCTTCAAGATAAGATTGTAACAGTATCATCTGTAGCCAATGCAGGTCATGAACAACTCTTTGCAATCTACAAAGACCTCTTGCCATTCATCCGTACACAAGTTGTTGGTGAATTCACTGCAGCTCGTGTCAACGATTCTGCTTGGGTAGATGGCAAATTAGTCCTTGAAGACAGTGTTGCTACTTCACTAAAACAACAAGCTGAAGACTTGGTTCAAGCTATTCAATAATTGAATGAAAAAAAGATAGTAGAAAATGTTAGTTTCTACTATCTTTTTCTTAATCAACTAATTCATCAATCATACTATATTTTAGTGGTAAACTACACATCACTAAAAGGAAAATAAAGGATGATTGAAGCCAAAAGAGAGCCAAATCAAAAATTCCGTGCACAGCTACTACTGTCAAGAAAGAGAGGTAAAGTCCAAGGATAGGACGCTTACTAGGTACTTGACTCATATCAATCAACATTCGTACCGGAGTGGCAGAAGCAATCCCCAAGAGAACGGTACCAACAACTCCATAACTCAAAATCGTATCTATATAAATACTATGAGCATGTTCATGATAAGGTGCTCCAATACGAGGGAAAGAGTGCATGTAGGTTAGCGGTCCTTCACCCCAGAATGGATTTTGCTTAAACAAGGCCATTCCAGCATTCCAGATAGAAACACGCTCTTCCATAGATGAATCTAAGGTTCCCATTCGAACACCTAAATCACTAGAAAATAGAAAGGCTAAACCAACCCCAAAAACTCCTATACTAAGCCAGAAAGCACGCCAGTTCTTAATGGTTGTGAAGAGATAAATAATCGCTCCAAAGATAATGGCTGGAAAAGCTGTACGATTCTGCGTAAAGTTTAAACCGAATAAATTAGCAAAGATGGCAATCATAGAAAAGATTCGTAACCACCTTAACTTAGTTGTGCTAATCAGATAAAAACCAATCATGATACAGAAACAACAGATAATTCCATAGTAATTGGGATTAAAGAAGGCAACTTCCGCTCGATTTTGATGCCAAACCTGCATTCTTGGTGAGAGGAAAGTATAATCAAATTTCTTTACAATTTGGAAATGTTCCAAGGCTGCAAAGACTGCTGCCAAGACACTCGAGGCTAAAACTCCTTCAATCGTCAACCTGAAAAATTTAGGAGTCAATTGAGAT
This sequence comes from Streptococcus sp. SCPM-O-B-15304 (M98), assembly GCF_058200215.1. NCBI lineage: Bacteria > Bacillati > Bacillota > Bacilli > Lactobacillales > Streptococcaceae > Streptococcus > Streptococcus sp. SCPM-O-B-15304 (M98). The sequence goes on from NZ_JBYQGQ010000005.1 coordinate 102,326, forward strand.
TGGTAATAGTAAAAGAAGATTGCAAACAGAAACATTGCAACTGAGGCAACTACTCCCATCACATTTTGTGCTAGAAGAGAAATTGCAGTGCTATAGGCAATAAAAAAGAGCAAAACAGGGTGTTGAGACAAACGTTTCAAGATCCCCTTCATCTCCCCAGTATATACTAACCAAAGTAAGTAAGAGATAAAAATAATAACAAAAAGATAAAAAGGGAGAAAAATACTCAGAATAACTCCTAAAAGAAGTCCTTCTTGTTTCGATAAACTTTTTAACTTTTCAATGACACCTATTGATTTCACAACAGATCCTTTCCTTCTGAATATCACATTCAGATAAATAAGCTATTAAAACATTTTACCATTTTTCAAGCGATTTGAAAACCTCTTTACCTCTATACTCCTAACTAAAACTGGGTAAAATTTTATAGTTAGCTAAGATTACTTGAAAATCGCTATCCCTTTTTTAAAAATATGGTACAATAAATCTAATTATTCCAGAAAGGGTCTAGCATGAAATCCTACCAAGAAGTCTATAAAATACTAATTACTGAGACTGATTATCTAAGCGGAGAAAAAATAGCTGAGAGATTAAATCTATCTCGAACTTCCGTATGGAAAGCTATCCAACGTCTCCAGCAAGAGGGACTGGAGATTGACAGTGTCAAAAACCGTGGGTATAAACTTCTGGACGGAGACCTTATCTTGCCTCAGGAAATCGAAGCGAATAGTCCCATTACTGTCCAGTTTAAACCCTCAACAAAATCTACCCAAACTGATGCTAAAGAGGCTATGGAAGCTGGTGCCAAAGGGGATAAACTCTACCTTTCCACTAGCCAAACCATGGGACGCGGTCGTTTTCAACGTCCCTATTATTCTCCAGATAAGGGGGGGATTTACATGTCCCTTCACCTACAGCCTAATCTCCCTTATCAGAATCTTCCAGCCTATACACTTCTAACAGCTGGAGCTATCTACAAGGCTATCAAAAACCTTAGTTTAATCGACGTGGATATCAAGTGGGTCAATGACATTTATCTGAACCAGAAAAAAATTGCTGGTATTCTAACAGAAGCCATTACCTCTGTCGAAACTGGACTCGTTACAGATGTTATCATTGGGGTCGGGATCAACTTTTCTATCGCTGAATTTCCCAAGAATCTACAAACTAAAGCTGGAAGCTTATTTTCTCAACATACTCCCATTACTCGCAATGAATTGATTGCTGAAATTTGGAAATGTTTCTACGAAACAGAAGCCGATGAACTCCTCTATCTCTATAAAAATCGCTCAATCGTTTTAGGAAAAGAGATTTCCTTCAAGAAGGATCAAGAAATATTCACAGGAAAAGCCTGTGACATCTCTGACCAAGGACAACTGCAGATAGAATTAGCAAAGGGTGAAAAGATTTGGCTCAATAGTGGCGAAGTTTCACTGACTAAATGGTAGTTTTCCTAGATCAAAAAAATCGACCTTCAATAAGAAAGGTCGATTTTTTTAATCTGTTATTTTTTCAAACGTTCAACGTCACGCGCAATGACCAATTCTTCATCCGTTGGAATTACCAGTACACGTACACTTGCTGCATCTGTCGAAATATCTCCGGTTGCACCAAAGACATTTTTCTCTGGATCTACATCGCAACCGAACCAAGAAATCCCTGAAATAACATCTTCACGTACATTAGTAGAATTTTCACCGATACCTGCTGTGAAAATAATAGCATCTGCTCCATTTAGGACTGCAAGGTATTGACCAATATGTTTTTGGATACGGTCAACATACATTTCATAAGCCAAAGTAGCATCATGATCTCCTGCATCCATAGCAGCAATCACGTCACGCATATCACTAGATTTACCAGAAACCCCCATCAATCCTGACTCACGATTGAGGATACGACTGATGTCCTCAGGTTTGTTAAAGTCCTCTGTATATTGCATTAAATAAGGAATGATGGCTGGGTCAATATCCCCTGTACGAGTCCCCATCATTACACCACCAAGTGGAGTGAATCCCATTGAGGTATCAACAGATTTCCCACCCTTAACAGCTGTAATAGAAGCACCATTACCGATGTGACAGGTGATTAACTTCAACTCTTCAAGTGGACGCCCCAAAACCTTGGCTGCTTCTTGAGCGACATACTGATGGCTAGTTCCATGGGCTCCGTACTTACGAACCTTGTTTTCTGTGTAATATTTTGTTGGTAGAGGATAGCGATAAGCTTTCTCTGGCATTGTTGTATGGAAGGAAGTATCAAAAACAACGACACTCGTAATATCTGGCAACAATTCTTTGAAGGCACGAATACCCGCAGCATTCGCAGGATTGTGCAATGGAGCAAGAAGACCTAATTCTTCAACTTTTTCAATTACATCACCTTCCACGACTGTAGACTCTTTGAAGTACTCTCCACCTGCAACGACACGGTGTCCAACACCAGTAATTTCATCATAAGATTTAATAATATCAAAACGAATCAAGTCATCAAGCAAAATCTTAACTGCCAAAGTATGGTTGTCAATGTCAAGGACTTGTTGTTCTGAGCGACCATCGAACTTAACTGTAGAAATAGAATCTTTCAATCCAATTCGCTCAATCAACCCTTTTGCAAGCACTTTTTCTTCTGGCATTTGGTAAAGTTGCCATTTCAAGCTAGAGCTTCCAGCGTTAATTGCAATGGTTTTTGTCATAATGTTTCCCCTTTTTTAAGCGTTTTCAACTATTATATCAAAATTTATACTAGATTTCATGTTCTTGACACCAATTTTGAAAATTTTCCTTAAATTCCAACAAAATTTCAGGATCCCGAAGACTAGTAAGTGGATAAACGAATGGCTCTGTCCCTTCTCCCACCTTCTTTTGCAAAACAAAAATGGTCTTAGACTGGGCTCCTTGAGCGAATAGATCCTCTGGTAAAGCAATAATTGCCACTAGTTGAGCCTGGTCAGTGAGCCATGATTTCAAAAGTTCACTCTGAGGACTCGTCAAAAGATCTGTTGGAGCAAGGAAAATAGCATAGCCTCCCGTCTTCAGATACTTGAGAGATTGCTCCATTAATAGATGATGAGCGTAAGTATGTTCATCTTTTGCTGCCACTTGGTAACGTGAAGCGATCTGATCGTCTGGGTAGTAGCCAATCGGGAGGTCGCTCACAATAATAGCACTTTCTTTTAATACTTGTGGACGTACTGCATCTCCTTGGACAAAGCCCATTTGAAGATCCATAACTTCAGCCATGCTTGCAGCTAGATCAATCAAGAGGTCATCTAGTTCAATCCCAAGGTAATCTACCTTTTTGTTCATGGACGTTAAGAAGCTAGCACCCAGAATTCCCATCCCAGAACCCAACTCTAATAAACTTAGATTTTCAGCAGGCCACAGTTGCTCCATCAGAAAAATCATCAAGTGACCAATGGCGTCTGGTGTAAACTGGTGATTTGCTTGTAGAGGTTCTGTTTGCGCTGCCTTCATTAACAAGAATTGGTAGGTTCGTAACCACTCTTCTTTTCGAAGAGCCAATCGTTTTAATGCTTGATTATTTTTCTTGACATCTTCCAGATTTGTCTGACCATCCAGATAGATCCCATTTTGCTCAATCAAGGCATCGTAAAAATTTGTCGTCAAATCATTTTGGATGATTTGGACATTTTCTAGTAAATAGGTATATGCTTGTTCAATTTTTTCAAAATCCATACCCTTATCTTACCAAAAATAATGTCCTTTTTCCAGATTTTCATAATTGTGAAAATGAAAAAAAGAAAATCTACCTCCTCAGTAGACTTTCTCTGTTTAACATTTATTTCCAAGCGCCACTGGCATCTACATAATAGCCATCTGGCGTGCGTGTATTGCTAAGCATATTACCAGATGAAGCCAGATAGTACCACTTACCATTATCTTTAATCCAGCCTGTTGCCATTGAACCTGAGTCTTTTAGATAATACCAAGTACCACCATCATTAAGCCAGCCTGTCGCCATTGAACCTGAGTCTTTTAGATAATACCAAGTACCACCATCTTTAAGCCAGCCTGTCGCCATTGAACCTGAGTCTTTTAGGTAATACCAAGAGCCGTTATCATATAACCAATCAGCTGAAATCATAGCTCCTGATGATTTAAAGGCATACCAGCTACCACCTTGGTATAGCCATGTTTGATTAAACATAACCCCTTCATCATCCATAAAGTACCATGTTCCCTGATCCTTAATCCAAGCATCTTTAACTAGTTGTCCTTGTTTTTGATAGTACCAGTTTTGTTTAGATTTTAGCCAGCTTTCTGCTTTTACAATCGGATAAAGTATTTTGAAGGCTCCTGCTCCCCTGTAGGAATGACTAATAACTCCTGGTTTTTGAAGTTTCAATTCTTCATAGTCGTCTGCCCAAGCAAATACTTTTTGACCATTGACAGTCTCTGGTAAGGTAGCAGTGTAGGTCTTGGTTTGATAGTCCCATTTTGCATCAAGGTAGGTGTGTTGATCATTTGATTCGTCAATACGGAAGTAACCACTCTTTCCACCGTCATGATATACATCATCAACTACTTTAGTGGACCAGGTCTTTGTTTCATTTCCACTCTTGGCTTCTACTTTGATATCTCCTCTGTAGCCATAAGGTACGTAGAAATTCAGGTAACGCCCCTCTGTACCGACCATAGACTTGTCCTTTTCTTGACCTAGAAAATTGACAGTCTGATCTTGACCATTTAAAGTGACTTTCCATTCAATTTTTTCGTTTTTGGGCAAATCTAAGACTTTGATATCTACTTCATGTCCATTTTCAAATCGAAGAATTTTGCCATCTTGATATTGAACACCACCCTTAATGACCCACTCTTCTTCAAGCTCGAAGGCCTTTCCTGAATGAGGAAAAGCTAGTAAAGCTAAACCTGCTAAAGACAAACTAAATAGTGTGATTTTTTTCATGAGATTCCCTCCTGTTTTTATCCATGTTAATTATATCACTATGTTATTTTTTTGCAAGAGATATCCTAAATGTATATAGGAAGAACCTCTGAGATGACTCTCAAAGGTTTAATCATGACTATTTACTATTTTCGACAGCTGCTGTTACAAAAGCAGTGTAGAGTTCTTCTGGGCGGTTTGGACGACTTGAAAGCTCTGGGTGGTACTGACAAGCCACAAAGAATTTGTTTTCTGGAATTTCAACAATTTCGACCAAGCGATTGTCTGGTGAAACGCCTGAAAAGACAAAACCTGCTCCTTCAAACTGTTCACGGAAGGCATTGTTAAACTCATAACGGTGACGGTGACGGCGTTGCACCACCTCTTTGTTATGATAAGCTGCCGCTGCCTTAGAACCACGTTTTAGCTTAGAAGGATAAAGTCCCAAACGAAGGGTACCACCCATGTCCTCAACATCAATCTGATCACGCATGATATCGATGATAGGGTATTTGGTATCAGGATTTAGCTCTGCTGAATTAGCTCCTTCAAGACCTAAGACATTACGGGCAAATTCGATACAGGTCAACTGCATACCCAAGCAGACTCCCAGCATTGGTACATCATTTTCACGCGCATAGCGAATCGCTTCAATCTTGCCTTCTGTTCCACGTTGACCAAAACCACCTGGCACGATGATTCCGTCAGCATCAGATAGGAGTTCTGCCACATTGTCAGCTGTCACATCGTTAGCATTGACCCAATCAATCTTGACTTCTGCATCATTGGCATAACCAGAGTGTTTCAAGGCCTCTACGACAGAAATGTAGGCATCTTGCAACTCGACATACTTACCGACAAGAGCAATTTTAACTTGTTTTTTGAGACTCATAACCTTATCAACCATAGCAGACCACTCTGTCATATCTGCTGCCGGTGCATCAATCTTCAAATGGTCACAAACGATTTGGTCCATGCCTTGAGCTTGCAGATTAAGCGGAATTTGGTAAAGATGATCTACGTCTAAGGACTCGATAACAGCTTCTGGCGCCACATCACAGAACTGGGCTAGTTTGTTTTTAATCCCTTGTCCTGCTGGTTTTTCTGTACGAATGACTAACATATTTGGCTGGATTCCCAAACCACGCAATTCTTTTACAGAGTGTTGAGTCGGCTTGGTCTTCATTTCTCCAGCTGCCTTGAGGTAAGGAAGCAAGGTTGTATGGATATACATGACATTTTCTGCTCCGACATCAGACTTCATCTGACGGAGCGCCTCTAAGAATGGAAGGGATTCAATATCGCCGACTGTCCCCCCAACCTCTGTAATAATAACATCAGAGTCCGTCGTTAGAGCAGCACGTTTGATTTTTTCTTTCAAAGCATCTGTAATATGAGGAATAACTTGGACAGTTGCACCAAGGTACTCTCCACGACGTTCTTTACGCAGAACTTCGCTGTAGATTTTACCAGTTGTCACATTTGAGTATTTATTGAGATTGATATCAATAAAACGTTCATAGTGACCCAAGTCCAAATCTGTCTCAGCCCCATCATCTGTTACAAAGACTTCCCCGTGCTGGTAAGGGCTCATGGTCCCTGGATCGATATTGATATAAGGGTCAAATTTTTGGATGGTTACCTTCAAACCACGATTTTTCAAGAGCCGTCCTAGACTCGCTGCAACGATCCCTTTTCCAATAGACGACACCACACCACCAGTGACAAAAATATATTTCGTAGACATAGATTCCTCTTTCTAAAATGCTCAAGGTCTTGTTCACTAACAGGGGATTGAGAAAACAAGACCTTCATCAATAACTACACCCCAAGAAGCAAAGCTTCCTGGAAAAACAAAAATAGCTCCCTAATAACTAGGGAGCTCCGACCTCTAAAAGAGGTGCCCGAACAATATATTACCTCAAAATGAACCATTTGTCAAATAGAACAAATCGTTGACTTGGCGCATTCCAGCTTACAAAACTAACTCAGACTAATACAAAAAAAGCTGGACTAGGAAATCGAGACTTGATAGACCGATTCCAGCTCCAACTCCTTTTTATTTTTATTCTTCCTCTTCTTCAGAGTCTTCGTCGTCTTCTTCATTAAGATCGACTTCTTCATCTAGATCATCTGGGGCGATTTCATTGATTTCAGCATCGTAGGCTTCCACTTCATTCTTCTCATCATCTGGATTTTCATCATCATAAGAAAGAGCTGGATCTTCTTCGTAGGCGTCTTCATCCTCTGGATCATCTGCACTGTAATCAATAGCATCTGTATCACCATCCATAAAGGCGTTGACACGTTTTTTCTTAGCCTTAGGTGCTACTTCTTCATCATCACTTTCTTCAAGAGCAATGATTTCCTCATCGATTTCATCCACTCCATACCAGGAACGAAGGCCCCATTTGTTATCTCCAAGAGAGATAAAGCTACCGTCAAAGTTCAATTCTGTATAGAACAAAGGCAAAGCTTCACGAATATCGCTATTAGAGGTACCGAGATAGTTTTGGATTTCATTAACCAAATCACTAAAATGCATTTCGTGATCACGACCACGGAGTTCCAAGATGGCACGAGCCACCTCAATCATAGATAGTTCACTTTTTTCTTGCCCAGCAAATACTTCTAATTCCAAAGCGTTTCTCCTCATTTTTTACTACTAACGTCAGAGTGGATAAACTCTAATCTCATTTTATCATGTACTCTTTATTGTACGATAATTTTGCCTAATAGTCAAAGGTTTAGGAGAAATAAATGTGAAATATTTCAGCTAATTAATACTCAATGAAAATCAAAGAGCAAACTAGGAAACTAGCCACAGGCTGCTCAAAACACTGTTTTGAGGTTGCAGATGGATGCTGACGTGGTTTGAAGAGATTTTCGAAGAGTATAAAAGACCTGGGAGATACACTCACAGGTCCGATACTTTATTTATAACTTAAAGCTCGTTTAAAGGTTTTCCAGATCCCCAAATCATCTGTTTGAAGGACCAAACTAGCATACATGCGTCCGATAAAGATGGTTGCAGTCACCGCAAAAGCAATCGTAATCATAAGTGAAATCCAAGCTTCCAAACCATTTGCATAGCCATTGATAGCTCTAAAAGGCATAAAGAAGGTCGAAATGAAAGGAATATAAGAACCGATTTTCAAAATCAAATTGTCTCCTGCAGCTCCTAGTGCAGTAACGCCAACAAAACCAGCTATTATTAAAATCATCAACGGAGACAAGGCCTTTCCTGCATCTTCGGGACGAGAAACCATGGAACCTAAGAAGGCTGCCAAGACTACATACATGAAGAGACTGACTAAGATAAATAATAAGGTGTTAAGCGAGAAGGCCTCTCCCAAGTGATTTAGAATACCTGAATTAGCCAAGATAGGCATATCCTTAAAGAATAAGATAGCTCCAAGACCACCAACGACATAAATACCAATATGAGTCAAAATCACAAGAAGTAAGGCAATCATGCGTGCGTAGAAATAATGGCTAGCACGAATGCTTGAGAAGACCACTTCCATGATTTTGGTTCCTTTCTCGCTGGCTACTTCTTGAGCAGTGACACTAGCGTAAGTAATCAAAATCATATAGAGGAAGAAACCCAGTCCTGCAGCCGCAAAGGTTTGAACCAACTTTTTATTTTCCTTGGCTTCATCAATCTGTTCTGTAAATTGAACCGTTTGAGCCAAGCGTTTTTCCTGTTCCTGAGACAAATTTGCTTCTGAACGGTTGAGTTGGGATTGGAGTTCATTCAACTTAGCGGTCACTGCTAACTTAATGCCACTCTCTAGTGAAGTTTCACCATGATAGACTGCCTTGAGGACACTGTTCTCCTGGTCAATAGTTAGATAGCCTTTTATTTTTTCATCCTTGATGGCTTCTTGGGCACTCGCTTCATCCTTATAGTCAAAGTTAAGACCATTGGTCGATTTAAGTTCTTCTGTAACAAGAGGAACAGAGCTAACTACTGCTACCTTGCTATTTTGAGCCAAGGAAGAACCTTGGAGAACACCAATTCCTCCAGATAGACCTAAAAAGAGGAAAGGCGAAATCACCATAAAGAAGAAACTCCACGACTTGACATGTCTTAGATAGGTTTCTTTGATTACAACCCACATATTTCTCATACTTCCACCCCTGATTCTAATTTAAAGATTTCATCGATTGTTGGAGCTTGTTGGTCAAAAGTCGCGATATATTGACCTTGAGTCAAGATTGGGAAGAGTTCTCTACCTGCACTTTCATCATCTAAAATCAACTTCCAACTACCTTGCTTGGTCAAGCTAACCTGTTTAACATGAGGAAGACTCTCCAGTTCTTCCTTGCTTCGTTCACTTGAAACAAAAAGTCGTGTTTTCCCGTATTGATTGCGAACCTCTTGAACCGGTCCATGCAAGACGACACGCCCATCACGAATCATCAGGATATCATCACAAAGTTCTTCGACATTGGTCATGACATGGTCAGAAAAGATAATAGTCGCGCCACGTTCTTTTTCTTTCAAGATAACCCGCTTAAGGAGTTCGGTATTGACTGGATCCAAGCCACTAAAAGGCTCATCTAGGATAATCAAGTCTGGCTCATGAATCAGAGTAATGATCAGTTGAATTTTCTGTTGATTTCCTTTTGAGAGACTCTTAATCTTGTCCGTCAGTTTTCCCTTGACTTCCAGTTTTTCCATCCATTGAGGGAGTTTTTCTTTGATTTCCTTGGTGTCCATGCCTTTTAGGGTTGCCAAGTAACGAACTTGTTCAAGGACTGTCAATTTAGGCATAAGACTACGTTCTTCAGGGAGATAACCAATGCGAGCATAGGTCTCCTGACGAATATCTTGACCATCAAGCTCAATCTCCCCTTGATAGTCTAAAAATTTCAAAATACTGTGAAAAATAGTTGTTTTCCCAGCTCCATTTTTCCCAACCAGCCCCAAAATACGCCCTGGTCGTGCTTGAAAGTCAACACCAAACAAAACTTGCTTAGGTCCAAAACTTTTCTCTAGATTTCTTACTTCGAGCATCATCCACCTCCGAAATTTATTGCACTCATTATACTCCTTTTTGACAGCCTTTACAATGATTTATCTACATTTTTAAATCTTGATTTCAAGAAGGACATTTTCTGGATAGGAACTTTATTAGCTTATCACCAAGCATTTTAATCCTCCAGATTTTAAGTGATAAATTTATTATACTCATTTCTTGATAAATCCGTTGGCTATGTCCTCAAATGTTCATTTTCAGTCCTGAATTGTTACTAGCAATCTTCATCATCCTGCCTAGCTTATCGTGCTATTTTATGGTATATTTTTGATAGACTATAGATTATCATCGGCAAGGAATCTGATATGAAAAAAAGACTTAAACTCGAACCAAACAACAATAACTTAATCATTTGGGAAACTGAACAGCCAAAAGCCGTTCTTCAGCTCGTACATGGAATGGTAGAGTACGTGGAACGATATGAAGAATTTGCTCTAGCCATGAATAAAGAAGGCTTTACGGTTATCGGCCATGATCATCTCGGCCATGGTCATACTGCTCAAAATCCAAGTCAACTCGGAGTCTTTCCTGAATCTCCCGAGGAACTCATCGATGATATTGAAAGAGTGACCTCTTTTATTCAAGAAAGCTATCCAAAACTTCCAATCGTCCTTCTAGGGCATTCTATGGGTTCTCTTATGTGTCGCTATTATGTAGCTAAACGAAAACCACCTATCAATGCCTTGATTATCATGGCTACTGGTCAACAACCTCAGTTTCTAACTCGATTTGCTCTCATCCTAACAGAATGCATCCGACTTATAAAAGGGAATAAACACCGTAGTAAAATCCTGACCTATCTATCAACTGATAGTTTTAATCGAAGTATTAAGAATTCGAAAACATCTGTAGATTGGCTCTCGAAAAATGAAGAATCTAACCAAGCTTATCTGAAGGATCCATTCTGTCAATTCATCCCTACTATTCCCATGTACAGATCCATTTTTTACTTCTCTAATCAAGTAGCTAGTAAGCAGGTAATCGATGAGATTCCAGCTCAACTCCCCATTCTCGTTATTTCAGGACAAGAAGACCCTCTGGGAGAAAATGGTAAAGGTATAGAAAGATTTGTAAAACTCCTAAAGGCTTCACATTCGAAAGTAAGCGTCCGAGTAGTTGAAGAGGCTCGTCACGAAATTCTGAACGAAATCAATCGACAAGATACTTACCACTTCTTAGCTGATTGGATGACCAAAAATATGGATGGCTAACCTAGATATAGCAGTATTACATAGAACTTATTCCCCAAGTTGATTACATCATCAGGCTAAAGCTTGATGATTTTTTGTACTAAAAAATCCATCCTTAGGGATGGATTATAGACTGTTAACGCACCTCTGCATTCACTTTTTCTTCAAGTGATGCTTGAATTTTTTCCATGTAGCGTGCGACTTCTTCATCAGTCAAGCTATCTTCTGGATTTTGGAAGGTCAAGCTATAAGCCATTGACTTCATACCAAGTCCTAGTTTTTCACCTGAGAAGACATCAAAGAGTTTGATAGCTGTCAAACGTTTCACGCCTGCAGATTTGATGGCATCAACCACATCTTGGTGAGTCACTTCTGCTTTGAGGAGAAGGGCGATATCACGGCTGACTGCTGGGAATTTAGTAATTTCCACAAATGGAGCTACTGGTTGAAGAGCTTTCTCGATAGCTGAAAGGTTGAGCTCTGCTACATAAGTTTCTGGAATATCGTAAGCCTTAGCTGTAACAGGATGTACTTGACCGAGGAAACCAAGGACTTGGTCACCGAGTGAAATCAAGGCTGTACGTCCTGGGTGAAGGCTAGCGATTTCAGAGGTTGCTGTATAAGTCACTTCAAGACCCAAGCGAGCAAAGAGGGCTTCCATAATTCCCTTGGCATAGAAGAAGTCAACAGGAACTGCTGCTGTTTGGAAGTCTTTTTCAGCAACCAAGCCTGTCAAGGCAAAGGCAAAGCTATTGATTTCATTTGGCAATTCTTCTTTTGGATTACCGATTTGCTCGAAAACTTTTCCAATCTCATAAAGAGCCAAGTTTTTATTCTTACGTGCTACGTTGTAGGCAACTGTATCCAAAATACCTGAAACCATATTTTGACGGAGAACTGAACGGTCCACAGTCATTGGCCACATCAATTCTGTCAAATGACTTGGCTGAATCGTAAACTCGACTGCTTTTTCAGGAGTTGTTAGAGCATAGGTGATAATTTCTGTCAAACCTGCTCCCTCAGCGATAGTACGAACTTGACGGCGGAGTTTTTGTGTCGCAGTCAATTCACCAGCTGTTCCATCATCTTTTGGAAGACTAGTTGGCAAGCGGTCATAACCATAGATACGAGCGATTTCTTCAAAAAGATCCGCTTCGATAGTGATGTCCCAGCGACGACGTGGTACGCTTACTGTGAAGCTATCTGCATTTCCAGAAAGGCCAAATCCAAGACGACGGAAGACATCTTCTACATCTGCGTAGGAAAGCTCTGTACCGAGGACACGGTTGACGTCTGCAAGAGTAGAAGAAACTTCTACATCAGATGTATCCAACTGCCCTGCTGAAACGATGCCCTTCCGCACTGTCGCACCAGCCAATTCCGCAATCATGCTTGCTGCCGCATCAAGGGCTTCATTAACGGTTGCCACGTTGATACCTTTTTCAAAACGTGAAGATGATTCTGAGCGAAGATTGAGGCGACCACTTGTCTTACGGATAGATTTGCCATTGAAAACAGCAGCTTCAAGAACGACACGACTAGACTTTTCAGAGATTTCTGTAGCTTGTCCACCCATGACACCTGCAAGAGCTACTGGCTTGTCTGCTACAGTGATGACTAAGTCATTTGTTTCCAACTCACGTTCTTCACCGTCCAAGGTTACCAATGTTTCACCAGCACGAGCCTCACGCACACGAATCTCGCTTCCATCAAAGGTATCCAAGTCAAATGCATGCATTGGTTGACCAAAATAAAGCAAGATATAGTTGGTCACGTCGACGACATTGTTAATCGGACGGATGCCTTCATTCATGAGGAGGTTTTGTAACCATTGTGGACTTGGTGCAATGGTCACATTGTCAAAGATACGTGCAGCATAGTAAGGCGCCTTGTCTGTATCAATGCTGACAGAAAGAGCGTCTGCTGCAACTTGGTCTGTTTCTGTTAAAGTAAATTCTTTAAAATTGACTGCCTTGTCATAGATAGCGGCTACTTCGTGCGCTACCCCACGCATAGAAAGAGCATCTGCACGGTTTGGCGTGATAGAAAGTTCGATGATTTCATCATCCAAGTCTAGATAGGAGAAGACTTCCTCACCTGGAATAGCATTTTCTGGCAAGATTTGGATGCCATCTGCAAATTCTTTCGGTACAACGGAGTCAGAAATGCCCAATTCACCAAGTGAACAGATCATCCCGAGTGACTCTAAGCCACGGATTTTCCCTTTTTTAATCTTGTAGTTATCAGCAATGCGAGCACCTGGAAGAGCCACCATAACCTTGATACCTGCACGCACATTTGGTGCTCCACAGACGATTTGACGGGCTTCTTCTTCACCCACATTGACTTGGCAGACATGCAAGTGTGTTTCTGGCACATCTTCGCAAGACAAGACTTCTCCGACGACAATTTTTGAGAGACCAGCAGCTGGAGATTCCACACCTTCTACTTCGATCCCTGTAGTTGACATTTTCTCAGCCAACTCTTGTGATGGCACATCAATGTCCACCAATTCTTTTAACCATTTGTATGATACTAACATAATTCTGATCGTAAGATCTCATCAATCGAGACCTTTTCAATTCCTTTCTTTTTCTTCGAGTAAGCTCTTGCCATTTCTCACCGAGAGGAAATGACTAGAACTGTATAGGATTGTGTTTCATGTTTCAATCTTATTTAAACTGTTCTGAGAAGCGGACATCTCCTTGGTAGAATCCACGGATATCGTTGATTCCGTAGCGAAGCATGGCTACACGTTCTTGTCCAAGACCAAAGGCAAAACCAGAGTAAACAGTCGCATCGATACCACTCATTTCAAGGACACGTGGGTGAACCATGCCGGCACCCATAATCTCGATCCAACCTGTTTTCTTACATACGTTGCAGCCATCTCCACCACACTTGAAGCATGAAACGTCAACCTCAACAGATGGCTCTGTGAATGGGAAGTAAGATGGACGCAAACGAATTTGACGCTCTTCACCAAACATTTTTTGCACAATCAACTGAAGCGTTCCTTGAAGATCAGCCATAGAGATGTTTTTCCCTACAACCAAACCTTCGATTTGGTGGAATTGGTGACTGTGGGTCGCATCGTCTGTATCACGACGGAACACACGTCCTGGTGAGATCATCTTCAAAGGACCTTTAGAAAAATCATGGGCATCCATCGCACGCGCCTGAACTGGAGACGTGTGGGTACGGAGCAAGATTTCTTCTGTGATATAGAAAGTGTCCTGCATATCACGAGCTGGGTGGTCTTTTGGAAGGTTCATACGTTCAAAGTTGTAGTAATCTTGCTCCACTTCAAATCCATCCACAACTTGGTAACCCATACCGATGAAAATATCTTCAATTTCTTCACTAGTTTGTGTGAGGACGTGACGGTGACCAGTCGCAACTGGACGACCTGGAAGTGTCACATCGATGCTTTCACTTGCTAGTTGAGCTTCCACTTTCTTTTCTTCCAAGAGCTTAGCTGTTTCTTCAAAGGCAGCTGTTAGGACATCACGAGCCTCATTGACGTGTTTTCCGATAACAGGGCGCATTTCAGCAGAAACGTCTTTCATCCCTTTAAGGATTTCAGTCAGTGATCCTTTTTTACCAAGGACAGAAACACGCAATTCTTGCATCTCTTTTTCATTTTCAGCAGTAATCTGCTTCAAGCTAGCTAGCGTTTCTTCACGAAGCGCTTTTAATTGTTCTTCAATAGTTGACATAATTCCTCCATTAGTCACTCGTAAGATAAAAAGAAAACCACATGCCAAAAACTCCACTCGGAGCGTTGACACGCGGTACCATCCGTTTTTATCTGACAAGTCAGACCTTTATTTCTGAATCCATAGGCAAGTGAATTCACCCAGCTTTCATATAGAGAGCTTTCAGTCACGGCTCTCCTCCCTGATATACTTCTCCTGAGATACTAGTCTTGCAGATTCCTATTTAATTATTATTCATTTTATCAAAATTTAAGTAATCTTGCAAGATATTTTGCGACTAATCAACATAGTCTCCACCTTCAAAGCCATAGTACTCTTCTAAACTGAGACCACTAGCTGCGATTTCTTTGGCTTCTTTGCCAACATAGCGAAGGTGCCATTCCTCAGCTATATAACCCGTTTCCTTTTCCTTACCTTTTAGATAACGAACGACAAAGCCATAGTCTGCCGCATGGTCCAAAAGCCATTGGGCTGCCTTTTCTTCAGTGACTAGGTCTCCATTTGTTTCAATCAAGTCAAAAGCCAGACCAGTTTGGTGTTCACTATAACCAGGTCTTGCCGAATAGCGGTCAGCTTCAGCCTTGCCATCTTTATTTACATAGTTCTGATAAAGCTGAGTTTGAGTTTCATAACTTCTAAACCCACTATAGTGATCACTAATTGGGAAGCCTGCTTGTTGCATAGCTGCAATGAGTTTTAACAGTTCTGCCTTTGCGGTAGGATTTTCTCCAGGATTGTAATCTTTTGACATAGGATAATGCTTATTAGCCACAACGATCTCATCGTACTTGCCTTGAATGCTGTAGTGATCTCCTTTGTTAACCACTTCTGCTTTCTTTTGACTAGCTTCCTGAGACTTACTTCCCGCAGTTCCTTCTTGTACAGTTGATTGCTCTGCAGAAGACTTGGCCTCTGTAGTTGTTGATTTTTCTTGTGAACAAGCTGCCAATGACAAGACTAATAATCCTGATAAGATAAGGTATCTTTTTTTCATCTGTTATCCTTTCATTTAATCATCTGATTTAAAGTCTCAGATAATCTTGCAATCAAGTCTTCTAATTTACTTCCCTTAACCTGATATTCTTCAGCAATCATTTCTTCCCATGGAACCCACCAAACTGGACCACGACCATTAAGACCGTGTCCCTTCATATCACCCTCTCGTCTCGGGAAAATATGCCAGTGGACATGGGCATCTCCATTTCCTAACAACTCTACATTCATCTTTTCAGCAGAAAAAGCCTTAGAGACAGCTTCCTGAACCAGACTCATTTCCTCTAAAAATTGAAGTTTAACAGTTGGATGTAGATGATGCAATTCTGTGACATGTTCCTTGGCTAAGAATAGAGTGTAACCTTCAAAGTACTGGTGATCTCCAATGACAACATAGCCCGTTTCCAGTTCTTTTACAAAGTAGGGATTGTCACCAGACTTAATGAGTTCAATTCGATCACAAATCAAGCACATCTCAGTCCACCAACTCACTCTTGAGATAAGCATCCACCATACGCTCAGTAGCCACTACAGAATCAATATGAGTACGCTCATAAGAATGGCTTGATTCAATACCTGCTCCTAGAAGAGCGTGCTTAACCTCTGCTCCAGCTGACATCGCTGCCGAAGCATCCGAACCGTAAAATGGATAGATATCTAGCTTAAATGGAATGTCTTGCTCTTTTGCGAGAGCTACCAAATGTTGACGGAATTCATAGTGGTAAGGACCTGAAGCATCCTTAACACAGATAGAGACTGTGTACTCATCCGTCTGCTGATCATCTCCCATTGCTCCCATATCCACAGCTAGATATTCGACAACTTGACTAGGGATACTTGAGTTAGCACCGTGCCCCACTTCTTCAAAGACTGAAAAAGCAAAATGCGTAGTGACAGGAAGTTCAATTCCTTCTTCTTTGTAGACTTTGAGGAGATTAAGGAGAATAGCTGCGCTGACCTTGTCATCCAAATGACGAGACTTGATAAAGCCTGTCTCAGTCACGACAGTTCGTGGGTCAAAGCTGATAAAATCACCAACCTCGATACCGAGTGCGCGTGTTTCTTTTTCATTGGTCACTTTTTCATCCAAACGAACTTCCATATTGTCCTGTGTACGTTCCGCAGTTCCAGCATCTTTGTAAACGTGACAAGAAGTTTGGTGGATCAAAATCGTACCTGATACGGTTTTACCTGTGCTAGCTACATGGACCGTGCAGTTTTCGCCTTCAATCATGTTCCAAGGATAGCCACCGATACGGTCCATCTTGAGACGACCATCTGATTTAACAGCACGAACAATGGCACCCAAGGTATCTACATGGGCAGTTACATAGCGTTGTTTGTCATCATTTTTACCTTTAACAGTAACGTTGACACCACCTTTAGCAGTACGGATTGGTTGATAACCTAGTTTTTCAAGCGTCTCAACTAAATAATTCGTAATTTCACGCGTAAAACCTGTTGGTGACGCAATAGCAGTTAGTTCTTTGATATATTCTACAGTTTGATTCATTTTTTCACCTCTTGTTACCATTATATCACTTTTCCCATCGTAGTATGTGCAAAAAAGAAAAACTTAAAATACTTTGATTTTAAAATTAATCTATGGTAAAATGAAGTAAAGTATTATGATGAAAGGAATACAAAATGAACAAATATTTCAAAACGACACTTTTCTTAGCCTTGCCTTTGGCATTCTTGTTGGGATGTTCAAAACAATCCTCAACCACTTCTTCTAGCTCTTCTACACCAGAAACGACTGAAGTAAAAACTTCTGAATCTAGCACTACTGAAAAGAAATCCGAATTAAAAACTGCGACCTTTGTGAACGATTCTCAGCCTGGTGTCGTATCAACCTTAACTTATACAGTTGACGGTGATAATGTTGTCAAACAAACTGCTCATAATGTCGCTGATCCTGAAGTCCTCAATAATACTGCAGATGCTGTAAAAAGTATTCTTGAAGAAACCTACAAAGGCTATAAGGGACTTAAAGGGGTAACTTTCTCAATCGAAGTTAAAGATGGTAAAGTCGTACAAGATCTTGAGATTGACCTTTCAGTTGCAAGCATTGACGAACTTAGAAAAGCTTTACCAGAAGAATACTCAGGCGTTGGAAAAAACGTAAGTTTTAAAGCCTCTAAAAAAATGTTAACAGACCTTGGTTATACAGAAAAAAACTAAGTAACTAAAACTAAATAGAAAAAACTTGGCCGATGCCAAGTTTTTTCTATTCCATTTCAAAAGCTTCACTTTCTTGTTTATTTGGAAGAACAAGAGAAAGTAGAATTCCGATAATAGCTGGTACCAACCATGGCAGAGAAGCCTCCGCAAATGGTAGAGCGTTCACGATATTTGCAAGGACCTCGACTTTAAAAGTAGATCCTAAAACACTTGCAATAGCAATGGCTGTGACAATACCAACAGTTAATTGCATTCCTGGTTTTGAAAGAGCGACAAACTTATTCACAATCACAATCATGACAATGGCAATCGTAATTGGGTACAAAATAACGAGAACTGGTACAGAGTACTTAATAATAGCACTCAAACCAAGATTTGCAATGGCAAAACCAATCAAGGTAAAGACAGTCGCATAAACCTTGTAGCTGATTTGTGGGAAACGTCCGTTAAAGAACTCGGCAGTTGATACAATCAACCCTACAGTCGTTGTAAAGCAAGTAACGGTTACCATAGCCGCAAGGAAAAGCTGAGCAGTAGAACCAAAGATTTCTTGAGTCGCTTGAGACAAGATATAAACTCCCGGAGTTCCACTCTTCATTGCTTCTTCTGTTACTGGGAAATGATTGCCCAAGAAACCTAGCCCGATGTAGAGAGCACTAAATCCGAGTGCTACAACGATTCCAACCACCCAAATGGTTGAAATGTACTCTTTCTTACTTGAAAAACCAAGTTGTTTCAAGGTTTGAACTGCAATCACACTAAAGGCAACAGAAGCAAGCGCGTCAAGTGTATTGTATCCTTCAAGGAAACCTGCACCAAAGGCTGAAGCTTGATAAGCGCCTGAAGCTGCTTGTGGTGCATTCCCACCATACTTGAAAGCTCCAAGGATAACCAGAATAACAATTAAGATGGCAAAAACTGGAGTCAAGATTCGACCGATACGATCCAAGATTTTTGAAGGATTCAACGAGATTAGGTAGGCAGCTACAAAGTAGAGAATGGTGAAGACAATCAAACCTAAACCTTTATCTGCTTGATCCAAGAGTGGACTAATACCAACTTCAAACGATGTCGTTGCTGTACGAGGGATGGCAAAGAATGGGCCAATCGACAAGTACAAAACTGCAAGATAAATCGTCGCAAACCATGGAGAAATTTTCTTAGAAATTTCATAGATATACCCCTTAGGATTAAGGGTCCCAATAATCAAAGTTAGGACGGCAATCCCAACACCTGAAAATACAAATCCTGCAATGGCAGGAAGGAAGTTTTCTCCAGACTGTGCGCCTAGAGTTGGAGGGAAAATCAAGTTACCTGCTCCAAAAAATATTCCAAACAGGAGTAATCCTGTTAAAGCACCTTTTTTAGCCATAAACTCTCCTTATTAAAAATAAAATACTTTCTTAGTATAACATGATTAAAGGCCAGAAAAGGCTGTCACGAAATAATTCTAAAATGTTTTCAATTTTCCGAATTTTAATGCAAAAAAATTCCCTTCGAGACCTTTTTTATTTTCAGTCTCAAAGGGAGTTTGTCTTATTCTAAAGCATCCATGCCACCTTTGACATTGATAACTTCATAGCCTTGTTCTGCTAAAAATTGGCAGGCACGTGCGGAACGGATACCTGATTTACAGATCACATAGTAAGGCTGGGTTTTATCTAGTTGCTCATAAGTATCTGCCAGTTGACTAAGAGGGAAATTACGAGCATCTTCTAAATGAAGAGCCTCAAATTCCTCTACTTCTCTCACATCCAATACAGAAAGCGCCTCTTTCTGATAAAGCTGGTAAAAATTGTTAAAAGTAATTTCTTTCATTTTTCTTCTCCGAGAATTTTTTGGATTCTATCTTTCAAGTCAGGCACAACTTCTGCCTCAAACCAAGGATTTTTTTTCATCCAGATTTGATTGCGGGGTGAAGGATGCACCAGTGGGAAATAATCAGGCAAATAATCCTTGAACCGATGCACACGGTCTGTCACCTTACCACTAACTTTCTCATGCAGGTAGTAGGCTTGGGCATACTGACCAATCAAGAGTGTTAATTGAATATCTGGCAATTCCTTCAAGAGTTCTGGATGCCATTTTTCTGCAAAACCTGGACGAGGTGGTAGGTCACCCGATTTCCCATGACCTGGAAAGTAGAAATCCATGGGCATGACTGCAAAGTAACCTGAATTGTAAAAGGTGTCTTCATCCACACCCAACCATTCTCGCAAGCGGTCCCCACTTTTATCCTTCCAGTATAGCCCTGCTTCTTGGGTTTTGAGACCAGGTGCCTGGCCAATGATATTGATACGAGCTGTTTTTGGTGCTGCAAAGAGTGGCTCGATGCCTTGCTCAGTATAGCCGGCATTTTGGGGATCCTCTATGATAGCTTGCTTGATTTTTTCGATTTGAGACATCTGTTTCCCTCCAAAAAGAAGTCCAAGCATAAAATCTCAGACTTCTAGATCATTATTTGATCAATTCATAAATAGCTTCAGCGTAGATTGCTGCTGCACGGAAAAGATCATCCAAGGCGATAAATTCGTTGGCTTGGTGCATAGTATCGATAGAATCTGGGAACATAGCACCGTAGGCTACACCACGCTCTAAGAGACGACCAAACGTTCCACCACCGATAACTTGTTCGTGACCTTTAAGACCTGTTTGTTTTTCATAAACATTCAACAAAGTTTGAACGAGTGGATCTTCCATTGGTACGTAGTGAGGAGTATGCCCATGTTCAGAAAGGCTAACTGAAGCAACTGGCAAGGTTTCAAGAACTGACTTGATTTGCTCTGGGCTTGTTCCTTTTGGATAACGGAAGTTGAGGGCAATAGTATTGTCAGCACTTGATTCGTCGAAGCGGAAAACACCCGCATTCATAGAAAGGGCACCCATCTTTTCGTCCACATGAGCTACTTTCAAGTTCTTCCCTTCGTGGTCATTCAAGAGAATCTTACCAGCAATATCGAGGTAGTCTTTTGCAGGTCCTTCAAAGGCAAATTGGCTGAGGAAGAGAGCAAGGTAAGTCGCACCATTGACACCTGAAGCAGGCATAGCACCGTGGGCAGATTTACCGATAATCGTAACCTTGTACTTACCATTCTCTTTTTGAATGTCTCCTCTAAGCTTATGCTCTGTAACAAAGGCATCTAGTTTCGCTTGCAAATCAGCCAAATCCCCTGAAACCACTGCTGTCGCTGATTCAGGAACCATGTTTTCACGTAAACCGCCTGTGAAACTGTGAAGACGAGCTGCACCCTTGTTTTCACCAGCAAAGTGGAGGTATTCTGTGATATTTCCTTTTTCACCATTAATAATAGGGAATTCAGCATCTGGAGAGAAACCAAAGTCTGGCTTCGCAAGTCCTACATGCTCAAAGTAGTAGTCCATATCTGCCCAGCCTGATTCTTCATCAGTTCCGACGATAAAGCGAACTTTTTTAGAAGTTGGAAGTCCCAATTCTTTGATGATTTTCAAACCATAGTAGCAAGCAGTTGTAGGTCCCTTATCATCTGAAGCACCACGCGCATAGAGACGACCATCTTTGATAGTTGGAGTATAAGGATCAGTATCCCAACCGCTACCTGCTGGCACCACGTCCATGTGGGCAAAGATTCCGAGAACTTCTTCACCTTCACCAAACTCAAAATGTCCTGCATAGTTGTCAACATTTTTTGTTGGGTAGCCATCACGATCAGCGATTTCAAGGAATTTCTCCAAAGCTTTTACTGGCCCTGGTCCAAATGGATGCTGCGCATCTGCCTTACTGTCATCGCGTTCTGAGTTGATTTCCAAAAGGCTAAACAAGTCAGCCAAGAGGTCTTCTTTACGTTTTTCTACTTCTGCTGTAAAATCAATAACTGTCATTTTTTCTTCCTATCTTTTTTCAATAATTTCATCTACTGGCAAGCGGTAGCTTGGTTCTAACTTCTCATCTGTGTATCCCACTGTAATCAAGAGCTCTGGACGGAAGCGTTCTTCGATTTCCAAGACTTCATTGGCTTTTGATTTGTCAAAACCAAGGATAATATTTGATCCGATTCCTTGGTCAGTCAATGCAAGGACTAAGTTCATAGCTACAAGCCCAGCATTAAGAGCCAAGTAGTCACTGACTTGCTGTTCGTTATAACGTGCAAATTCTGCTGGAAGATTTTTCATAAAGTACTGTAGTTGTTCTTCTGAGAAATTATTGGCACCACCAATTCGAGCAATCTTGCGGGCGCGTTTGGCTAGGTCTGTATCAGTAAACAAGGCAATGGTCACAGGTGCAGATGCTACCTGTTCAAAGTTTGAACCGTAAGCCAATTTTGCTAGTTCAGCATTTCTCTCACGAACCACGACAAACTTCCAAGGCTGACTGTTGTGAGCACTCGGTGCCAAGGTTGCGATTTCGATAGCTGTTCGAACATCCTTAGGATCAACTGGTTTATCAATAAAATGCTTGGTCGCATGACGTTTTTTATTTAACTCAAGAAATTTCATAATTGATTTCCTTTTCTATTTCTACTATTTCCATTTTACCACATTCTGAAAGAGCTTGCAGAGATTTTTCATTAGTGACACAAATTATCTTTTTTCAAATTCCACTTTCAGTTCTAGGCTCCATTTTAAAATTATAATGTTTCTCTATCGCCTCCATAAAAAATATATATTGGATATCTGATTGATTGTCTGGTAAGCTAGATACCATTAAGTAAAGGAGACTCTTATGAAAAAAATATTCTTATTATTAGCCATTAGTCCCTTGTTGGTCGCCTGTGGACAAGCCAAACAAGATAGTACTTCTACTGCCACTGCTAGTCCTAAAACCATTGTCGTAGCAACTGCTGGAGACATCCCTCCTTTCGACTTTGAGCAAGATGGAAGCCTAACTGGATATGATGTTGAGGTTTTAAAAGCAGTCGATGAAAAACTGGATCAATACAAGATTGAATTTCAAAAAACTGCTTGGGAAAGTATCTTCCCTGGAGTGGATGCTGGCCGTTACCAAGCTGCTGCCAACAACTTGAGCTACACCAAAGAAAGAGCAGACAAATACCTCTACTCTCTACCTATCGCAAAAAATCCTTTGGTTCTTGTGAGCAGAAAAGACAAGGCTCTTGCTTCTCTGCAAGATATCGCTGGTAAAACAACCCAGGATGACACCGGAACTTCTACTGCCAAGGTCGTTACAGACTGGAATCAAAGCCACTCCGACAATCCTGCTACCATCCAATATTCTGGCGAAGATGTGGCTAAGCGTCTGACTGACCTCGCCAACGGTGAATTTGATTTCCTAATCTTTGATAAAATCTCTGTTCAAAAAATTATCCAAGACCGTGGCTTAGACTTGAACCTAGTCGACTTGGAGAGCAATGATAATCCAAACAACTATATCATCTTCTCAAGTGACCAAAAAGAATTTAAAGACCAATTTGACAAGGTCCTCAAAGAACTCTACCAAGATGGAGCCCTTGAAAAACTCAGCAAAACCTATCTCGGTGGTTCTTATCTACCAGATCAGTCTCAATTACAATAAAATATATTAAAAACGATTGGCTAGTCCAATCGTTTATTTAGTATCTGGTCGTTAAAGCAACTCTTACAAAAAATCAAAATAGTTTTTGACATCCTCGACATAGCCATGCTTTTCAATTAAACTAGCTAACAAATCTCTATTATGGCCTTGATAGTTGTCCTCACGTCGTAACTCTTCATACATTTCGATAAAGGGAAGGTCTTTGGTCTTGGCTGATTCTAGCTCTGCTTCATAATCATAAGCAACCTTACGAAATTGGATATTGACCAATTCACCATTTTCAACTTCAAGTAAGGCATACTGGGCTCGGTGATTTTTCAGCCCTTCCCAGTCAAAATAAGGCATACCAATCGAACCTGGATTGATAATTTGTTGCCCTTGGCTACCATAACGCAAAAGCTGTTTATGAACATGTCCATAGACGGCTACATCAGTAGTTTCATCAAGTAGCTGGTCAAATTTATCGGTATTATTTTCAACCAGTAAATCTCTACCATAGTTTTTCTCAGGCAAATTATGAGAAAGAGAAAAGCGCAAGCCATCGACTTCTTTCTTGGCTACCATAGGTAGCTTTCTCAACCAATCAATATGCTCGGGGTTTATGCGCTCCATCAGATACTGAGTCATCCTGAGAAACTGAATTTCTTCGGGATCCTCTAAACCATATTGCCCATCTAAAGCCTCTAACACACAATCATCCCAGTTTCCTCGAACGGATACTGTAATGGGAAGGTCTTTCAAAAGATCCACCAAGTCATTTGCTCCTGGACCAGGAAGAAAAATATCTCCCAGAAGCCAATATTCAGTTGCTCCCAAATTTTCAGCGTCCTCAAGCACTCCAGCTAAGGCTGTCGTGTTGCCATGAATGTCTGATAAAATTGCAATCTTATGGTTCATTTTCTGCTCTTTCTTTATTGGATAGCATTCAGGGTATCCAAATCACTCTTATTTTTCTTCATTATAGCATAAAATCTCTAGAAGATTCTCGTATGGAAATATTATCACCAAGATTCTTTTAAAAATATGTCAAAAATAGTTGACATTATGTTCTTAAAAGAATATACTATAGTCAAATATATGTGACATTAACTAAAAAGGAGGAAGCATGAATCGTGTGAAAGAATTCCGCAAGGAACTAGGAAAGTCCCAACTCGAACTTGCCAAGGATATCGGTGTCTCTAGGCAAACTATCAACATGATTGAGAACGACAAGTACAATCCTACCCTGGAACTTTGTCTCAATCTCGCCCGCAGCCTCCAAACTGACCTCAACAGTCTCTTTTGGGAAGACGATTTTTAAAAAGGAGAAGAAAAATGAAAAAAGACCCCCTCTATGAAAAACTAATCAAACGTATCTATGGCATTTCAGGGCCACTTGATGAACACAAACGACGCGAGGCTGACCACATCGGGAATAAAGTCTTTATGATTCTCTTTTATCTCATGACTCTAGGCAATTTCATCCCCTTTGTCCTTGCTTATAAATATCCCCAAATGGTCGCTTTCGGATATCCAATCATTATTTTTCTGGTTTCCTTGGTTTGTGCTCTCTATGTCACTACTCAAACTAAAAAAACTGGTATTGCTGCTATCGATCCTGATATGTTGAGCCAGAAGGAAAAGAAACAGTTACGTAATCCTGGACTTAAAGCTGGTCTGGTTTATGGAATAGCCATGTTCTTTGGCATGCCACTTCTCAATATCCTAATGGATGATAGCAAAAGCTATCTTACCGCTCTTTTGAATACAAGAAGTATCTTGTCAACCATCGTTGCAGCCTTCTTTTTCGGATTAACAGTGCATATTGTCATCACTCTTCGTATTCAAAAAGCTAGAGAAGATCAAGACGACGATTAGGAGGAAACTTATGAAATCACTACAAACTTTAATTCTCAGTCATATTTTGATCAGTATCTTTATGACAGTTTTCCTGGTTTATGGCCAAATTACGCGTCCTTTTCTGATCATCTTCCTCTTAGCCCTTCCTGTTTTGAACAAAGGACAAAGATTTCAGAAAATTAAATCAAAAAAAAGACGCCTCTTAAACGCATCTCTCTGCTTTATCCTCGTATCACTCCCACAACTGATAACGAGTTCTATGGATTGGAGATATCTACTATTTCTAACCATCTGTATCGTTTTTAGTCTAGTCTACTTCTATACTCTCTATCAACTCTTTAAAGAAGCTAATCAAAAACAAGGTTATTAAGAGGTCACTACCATGAAAAAAGAAGACTTAACCACTCGCTTAGTTCGAAATTTCTTTCATATCCAAGGACCCTTTGATGAATGCCGTCAAGAGGTCATCTACAAGGCTTGCGCCCGTTCCATGGTCCAAATCTTTTACTCTTCCTTCTTTCTCTTCCTGTTCTATATTTTGTTCGGACGCTTTATAGAAATTGTTCGAAATGTTATGCCCTACATCTATTTTGGACTCATTTGGTTCATGGGTATAAAAGCTCAAAGAGCCGTCCAAGAGCTTCATCTTGAGAAGGATGACAAATCAGAAATCATCTACAAAACCTACAGCAAACACCAAATCAAAGTTCGTAGTTGGTTGGTATTTATAAGTATTGAGATTGGCCTATTTGCCCTGTTGCTCTTTCATAAACTCTTCGTTCAGCAGATACCTCTATCAATTTTCTTGGAAAAAATCATCCAAACAGAGATAATGGTCCCCTTACTTGTCTTTGGTCTTAGTATTGGAGCAATCTTTGGGACTATGGTCTACAGCTTTCTATCACTACATAAGGAAAAGTAAGAAACTGCTTGGATTGTTGGTTATAATAGCTATCAACCTAACAGAAAGAACATCCCCTAACACTTCTCAGTGCTAGGGGCTTTTTTAGTTCCTTAAATACCGCATATATTCTACTAATACATAGATAAGGATTGTTAAACAAATGATAGTTTCCAGCCAAACGAGGAGGTTAAGGACTGGAATCTGCAGAATGCCTTGGGCCATTTTCAATGAAGTTGCTGTGATGATAGTTGGGAAGGTTAGGGCTGAAAAAGCTGGTTGAAATCCCTGTTTTAAAATCCTTGGCAAACGACTGAGGACAAAGAAAAAGAAAGCCTGCGATGCAAGTATCATGACTAGCAAAATCCAGCCATGAAGAGCTGAACCTCCGATTCGAACGAGTGCTGCTAACAGTAGAGAAAAGGGAGCACAATAAATTCCTTCTTGCCCCAGTAAAGCCCGTGGCAATGGATTACTTTTCAAATCTTGATAAATCAGAGGATAAAGGAAAAGGGTTAAGGTAAAGCCAAAAATCCAAGCGCCATAGGCAATCTCGACTATCCCCACCACTGGGTAGGTCAAGCTTGCTACTGCTATCCCCACATAAAGAACTGTCCAACTTGGCGTTGCGCTCGTTCTTGGTTTAGTCTGCACATAATTTTTAGTGAAATAGATGATTAAACCTACATCTAGAAGAAAGGCAAACCACCAGAGAATCTGCGCAACAATGCTCATGTTCACGGGTAAGATTCGCAACAAATAGGTTGATAAAATCATCCCTGCCATGGGAAAGGTCGCCATTCCCGATAATAGAGGAGCTTTCTTAAGTTCTTGCTGGCTTTCTTGCCAATCACTAAGATGACTGTATAAAAAATAAAACCATAAAATCAAGCCTGACAAACTAAAGACGTGAGATAATAGTGGAAAAATATCCAGGATGAGATTGCCTGCTCCAGCCAATCCCAATAAGCACCCTGAAAAGGCCAAGGGGAGTTTTTTCATGTGAACCTCCAATAGTCATGTTATTATCAGTATAGCATAAAAGCGCTTAAATGAAGTATTAAAAAACGAAGTTTAAAAAGATAAACCTCGTTTTTATTTTCTTTATTGTTAGTTTGTCGCTAGAATATGTCGCAATTGCACTGCACTAGGAGAAACAATTGGCAAAAAGGCGCCTTCATTCCAACGACGTATGAAACCGGATGTCGATTTACTAAAATATCCTCTACCGCCACCAGCTTGTAGTTCTAACAAGAGACTTTGAGCAACAACATCAACAATATCAATTCGTAACTGGAATAGCTCACGCGGATTTCTAACGAAATAGGACTCTTCAGATAGTCCTTGATAGAGAGAATGTCGAATATCATCTAACTGTTCGACCTGATGCTGCCATTCTTCCTTCAAGATACCTCGTTTCCCCAATTCTTTTTCGACTTCTGAGAGTGAACGTTCAGCCAAACCAAAGGCTAGGCCAAATTGGTAGCCTAAAAAGGCTGGACGATTTTGCGCTAAAAATTGATGAGCATCCCTCGATAGAATCCACTCTTCCTTTAAAGATACCTTGTTAAAAGTCAGAGCTGCTGTATTCCCTCCTTGGAGAGAAACAAATTCCAAATCTTCGGAACGACTAAAGTTTTCTGCGTCCGATGGTACAGCTACTACGTAACTTTGACTCGGGTCATCTGCAAATCCTGCTACAAAAATAGTAAGAAAGCGATCCCTACGTGCATTGGTTACCCAAGGAAGTCGTCCTTTTAGGTAATAATTCCCATTTTCTTCAAGGATTCGAACATTTAGTTCTTCTAAGTCAGATAGATACTTGACTGCATTAGATAAGGCCGTAGCACCTGCATATTCTCCTGATAAGAGTTTTTCCAAGTAAACTTCTTTGAAATAAGCATTATCAGTATGTAGAATGTTGTCTATTAAAGTTCGTTGCCCCCATGAGATAAAGGAGGCTGTTAAGGAATGTTGAGCGAGTTCAGCAAGGATATCGATAACATCTTGATCATTTCCACCTAGCCCTCCAAGAACTTTGGGAACCCCTACACGAAAGGCGCCTTCTGCAGCAATTTTCTCAATCAGTTCTTCTCCAGCTTGACATGATTTTTTGTCAATTTCATCGGCGTGCTGGTCTAACCAGCTTAAAAATTCTTCTGAAAAAAATCCCATACTCTACCCTCCTCTTATGCATAAGGTTGTAATTCTGGATTAATCGGTGTGTTAGCTAGGTTGTTAGCATAGTTACAAAGACTTGCTAGACTGACACCGAGAACAACATCCAAGGCATTTTCTTGCGTATAGCCAGCTTCAAGGAATTCTCCAAGAGCTTCATCTCCTACGCGCCCTTTGGTATTGATGACTGCCAAGGTAAACTTAGCTAGGGTATCCAGCTTAGGATCGCTTTCGATTGGGGTACGATTGCGAAGAGCTTGGAGAAGGTCATCATTCATCTGGATTTGCTTGATAGAAAAGGCTGTGTGACCAGCGACGCAGAAGGCACAACCATTAGTTACGGCTGCAGTGATTTGTACCACTTCGCGCTCTACAGGTGTTAGACTGTTGCGACGGTTAATAGCGCCGACAGTGCGATAAGCCTCTAGGGCTGTAGGGGCATTGGCCAAAAGACCGATTAGATTTGGGATATAGCCATTGTTGTCCTTTTGTACTGTTTCAAGAACTTCTTTCACTTCTGCTGGTGCTGATTCTACTGTGTGGATAGTAAATGTTGTCATAAGGGGACCTCTTTTCATTTTGTAATTAAATGGTTTCTGCGAAAATCTTACGAAATCTCATCAGCCTATTGAACAAATCCTTGCCTTGATTGATGACTCATTAGCTTTTCATTGACAATAAGTCTAACACAGAATCTATACCTTGCATAATATATATTTTAAATTGCACTGATAAAAAATTTTTATGAAAACAAAAAAATCACACCAGATGTGTGATCATACTGTTAATTTATCTAATGCTTGTTTCTTAAAACTAAGATGGACTCTACTAGCAAACAGAATATAGCCAAGCCAAAGCCAGTAAATACTCCAAAATATTCTGTGATGGTACTCATTAGAAAAACAGAGGCAGAAAAGGCCAATGTAGAGACAACTTC
The DNA here is from genome assembly GCF_058200215.1 of Streptococcus sp. SCPM-O-B-15304 (M98). Classification (NCBI taxonomy): domain Bacteria; kingdom Bacillati; phylum Bacillota; class Bacilli; order Lactobacillales; family Streptococcaceae; genus Streptococcus; species Streptococcus sp. SCPM-O-B-15304 (M98). The sequence goes on from NZ_JBYQGQ010000005.1 coordinate 131,729, forward strand.
GATAACGGAGTAAACATTCACAAGTTCCTTCTCATCAACCGATTCCTGTAATAATACACTCTCAGGGACTTCCTTAATCTGAGATAGAAAACCAATGACTAGAGATAGGAATAGAAAAATAGATTCATTTGGAAATAACACTATCAACAGAGTTACTAGTGCTGTAGCTAACAAAGAAAAGGTCATAGTTTGATATTTATAGGTAACAACTTTCTCTGCTAGACGGAAGATAATAGCTCCTCCCAAGATAATCCCCAAGGAATAGGCTGTATTGACGTAGCCCCAATAGCTTTCTGACTGATGTAAAATTTCAGTCACAAACACAAGTAAAACAGAAGATACCCAGATAGCATTGGCTAGAATTTCTAAAAGATTGGCTTGGACAATAAAGCCTAATCTTGATTCTTTAGTCACCAATCGCCAGCCTTTTGTTAAAGTTTCAAGACTTGTTTCAGAGGACAACTCTTCTTTTTCTACAAGTGGCAAGCCAAACATCAAAATCGTCGAAATTGTAAACAAAACTAACACAATGAGCAGGCTAGGATTCATTCCCAGACTCGCAAATAAGAAACCTCCTAAGCCCCAACCAACTAGTTGTACACTTTCACTACTCATAGAAATAGCTGCGTTCGCTTTAGCTAAATCTCTCGCATAGCGTGGAACAATCGCATAGGAAACGGGCGCTGCAAAACCATCCAAAACGGAGATTAAGGTAACAATAGCATATAAAAGAGGGAGGGAAATAGTTTCAGATTGCTTGAGTAGAAAAAACAAAATCGCTAGCAGAATCGTCTTACCAAATTGAGTCAAGAAAAGAACACGATTTAAAGCTAATCTCTTCGTTACTAATGGAACTAAGAAACTAGCTAAAAAGGAGGATAGTCCAATCAGAATTGGTACTAGAGAGGTTGAAATGACCGAACCAGATAAGACAAACACATTTGCAATCACAATGACTCTAAAAAAGACATCTGCTAGATTCGCTATTCCCTGTGAAGTCACTAATTTTCGAATATCTTTTGACATAAACACCTCCAGTTTATTTCTCTTTCGCACATAGATGAAAAAAGACATTTCAGAACAAAAACAGATTTATGCTGACTATTATACAATAAATAAAAGTGCAAATAAAGGATATCATTAAAGAGGTACTATTGAATTTCATTCATCTTATGACATAATACTCTTCGAAAATCTCTTCAAACCGCGTCAACGTCACCTTGCCGTATATATGTTACTGACTTCGTCAGTTCTATCTACAACCTCAAAGCAGTGCTTTGAGCAACCTACGGCTAGTTTCCTAGTTTGCTCTTTGATTTTCATTGAGTATAAAATAAAAGACTAGCCCTAGTAGTGAAAAAACTAGCATCTCACAAACAGATGCTAGTCTTATCTATAAATGGTAATATCAATCTTACATTATTTATCAAAATACTTCTTCGTCTCAGCGATAACGACTGGTGATAAGGCTAAGAGTGCAATCAAGTTTGGTAGAGCCATGAGGGCATTAACAATATCCGCAATGACCCAGACCATATCCAGCTCGATAAATCCTCCCAGCAAGACCATGAGTACAAAGACCACACGATAAAGCCAGATAAAGCGAACGCCAAAGAGAAATTCAAAACAACGCTCTCCGTAATAGTTCCATCCCAAAATCGTAGTAAAGGCAAAGAGTACCAAGAAGACCGTTAAAAGAGCAGGTCCAAAGAAAGAAAATACTGTAGAAAAAGCGGACTGAGTGAGGGCAACGCCATCTAAATTACCATTCCAAACCCCAGTCACCAAGATTGTCAAACCAGTCAGGGTACAGATAATCAAGGTATCAATAAAGGTTCCTGTCATAGAAATCAAACCTTGCTCCACCGGTTCGTTCGTCTTAGCTGCCGCAGCCACAATGGGAGCTGAACCCAATCCAGACTCGTTTGAGAAGACACCACGCGCCACACCATTTTGAATAGCCATCCGAACACTAGCTCCTGCAAATCCTCCCACTGCAGCTATGGGACTAAAAGCTGATGTGAGAACCAGTGAAAGTGTTGCCGGTACTTTATCGATATTAAAGAAAATAACTGTCAAGGTTCCCAAGATATAGACAATAGCCATAAAAGGAACAACTGTAGTAGAAACTTTCGAAATAGATTTGAGTCCACCAAAGACCGCAATCCCAACAAATATTGAAAGGACCAAAGCAGTAATGGTCGGTGACAAGCTGGTTGTATTTTGTATAGACTCTGTGATGGAGTTGACCTGAGTAAAGGTACCAATCCCTAAGAGAGCTACCAAAACACCTGCCAAGGCAAAGAGCATCGCCAAGGGGCGCCACCTTTCTCCCATACCTAGAAGGATATAGTGCATAGGTCCTCCTGCTACCGCACCATGATCATCCTTAGTACGGTATTTAATGGCAAGTAGGCCTTCTGCATACTTGGTTGCCATTCCAAAGAAAGCAGCCACCCACATCCAAAAAAGAGCACCTGGTCCACCAACCTTGATAGCCGTTGCAACCCCGATAATATTTCCTGTACCAACAGTTGCTGCGAGGGCTGTACATAAGGCAGCAAAGCTCGACACATCCCCATGCCCCTTATCCTTGGTAAAAATAAGCTGGAAGGCCTTAGGAAGACGCAGGATTTGTAAAAGCCCTAAACGAAGAGTCAAGTAAATCCCTGTACCAACCAATAAAATTAAAAGGGGTGGTCCCCATACTAGAGCATCCAGCTCTTTTAGCAAATTTAACATCCTTTTCTCCTATCTATTCAACCCCAAAAGAAAGAGCACATGTTAAAAACATGTACTCTGGAATGCATCGATAAATGCCAAAAAGCGCTCTATCATTGCTCTGTCCTTTTACCTGAGAGTTTGAGCAGTTGCCTGCCTTGCCCCTTCGGTGCCTTTACGGTCTCTCCAGAGTTCCGTCCATTTACAGTCATGAAAAATCAAACGATTTTCCACTTCTATTAAACTTCATTCGGTGTTGTATTTAATTTTTATTTATTTTACAAGAAAATTTAGCTCTTGTCAATTATTTTCAGAAAATTTTATTATAATTTTCATTCGTTTCGCTTTATCCCTTAAAGGTTACAATGGTTGCGCCAGATCCGCCTGCATTTTGTGGTGCATAGCCAAAGCTCTTGACTTGTTTATTTCTTTGTAGGTACTTAGTCACCCCTTCACGGATGACTCCTGTACCGATACCATGGATGATGTCAACTTGGGCCATATTGTTGAGCAGGGCTTGGTCGATAAAGGCATCCAAGGCTTCCATAGCCTCCTCGTAGCGTTTGCCACGAAGGTCTAGTCGAGCTTGTGGACCTTTTCCTGCTGCACGTTTAACGACGTTAACTTGTTTCTTCTTGACTGGCGCTTCTTTCTGGGCTTGAACCAAGTCAAATTCTTTCTCTTCAAGCGTCATCTTAATCAAGCCGACTTGAGCTTCCCAACGGCCATCCTTGAGTTGATTGGTCAAGGTACCACGTTGACCATAGCTTAAAACAATAATATCATCTCCAACTTTTGGAGCTCGTTTCTTCTTAGCTTTTTGGAGAACCTTATTTTTAGAAAGGTCAACTTTTTCAGGAGCTAATTTTTTGAGTTTAGCCTTGGCTTCGATAATCTCATGTGGTTTTAGTTGAGATTTACTGTGAAGATTTTTAAGTATATCATCACTCTCAGCTAGGGCCAAATCAACAATCTCAGCAGCTTGCTCACGCGCCTTATTGAGTTCTGTTTCCTTTTCACGATTGAGCTCGTTATAGAGTTTTTTAAGCGCACGGTTCATCTTGAGGTTTTCTTGCTCGACTTGGCGAATATTCTCAAGACGTTTCCGGCTTTCAAGTGTTTGTTCTTCCAATTGCTCAATGATGCGATTGACATCATTGTCTTGATTAATCTGCTTGCTGGCATCACCTACGATGACATCTGACAAGCCTAGACGTTTGGCAATTTCAAAGGCATTGCTTCGACCTGGAACTCCCTGCATAAAGCGATAGGTTGGGCGCAGGCTAGCTGTATCAAATTCCATACTAGCATTCTGAACATAGGCAGTTTCAATACCATAGGCTTTAAGTTCAGGATAGTGAGTGGTTGCCATGGTCTTGACCTGACGCAGGCGTAAGTCTTCTAGGATAGACATGGCAAGGGCTGCACCTTCTTGGGGATCTGTTCCTGCTCCAAGCTCATCCAGTAACAAGAGCGAGTTTTGGTTGACCTTACCCAGAATATCGACGATATTGGTCATATGACTAGAGAAGGTTGAGAGACTTTGCTCAATGGACTGCTCGTCTCCGATATCTGCGAAAATCTCCTCGAAAATCCCTACACGACTACCCTTATCAGCTAGGATAGGCAAACCAGACTGAGCCATCAACTGGGTCAAACCTAAGGTCTTGAGCATAATGGTCTTACCACCTGTATTAGGACCCGTGATGACAATAGCTGTTAATTCTTTGCCGAAGTGCACATCATTTGCGACTGCATTTTTTACAAGAGGATGACGAACGTGAAGCAGTTGAATCTCCTGTCCCTCAGACACTTGAGGTACTACTGCCTCCGTCTCTTGGATAAAGCGAACCTTAGCCCGAATCAGGTCCAAATGTCCGATAATCCAAGCATCATTTGCAATTTCAGCTGCGTGTGGTCTTACTCGTTCAGAGAGTTCTTGGAGGATACGCATCATCTCATAGCGTTCATCTGCACGAAGACTTGCGATTTCCTCACTTAACTTGACTACTTCACGCGGTTCGATATAGACAGTGTTCCCGCTGGCAGAAATATCATGAACGACCCCAGCAATCTTGTTACGGTAGGTATTCTTAACTGGAAGAACTTGGCGACCATTTCTACTTGCGATGATACCTTCAGTCAGCATCTGAGCTTTTTGTTTGAGAAGGTCTTGCAGGACATCACGGACTTGACTTTCACTATCATGGATTTTTCGACGGATTCGTGCCAAATCCTCACTAGCAAAGTTCTCAATAAATCCAGCTTCGTTGATGGCTTGTAGATTTCCCTGTAAATGTGGGAAGTCATGAAGTTTCTCAAACCAACTTGCCAGGTGGTCTAAACGTACATTTTCAAGATTGTCATAAAAATTCTGCAATTCACGACTGGCAAAGATGACACGCTTGAGAAGGAGAAATTCCTCGATGTTGAGATCAGCACCCATTTCCAAACGTTTGGAAGTCGCTGCAATATCTTTTGTTGCAGAAATGCTGAAATGAGGATGCTCGACAAAGAGTTCTTGCATTTCCTTCATCTCTGCAAAAGCTTGCTTAATCTTGTCTCCTTTATCAGTCGGAGCAAGTTCTTTCAACTGCTCTAATCCTTGCTCGGTCAAAAGATGAGGTTCAAATAAAGCCTTAACCTTATTAAATTCTAATGTTTCTAGTATCTTTTTATTCATTTTCTTTTCCTTCGTAATGAGCGAACAATTTTTCAAATTTTCACTCTTTTCAAAAAGGCTCCTAAACTATTGATACTCAATGGAAATCAAAGAGCAAACTAGGAAGCTAGCCGTAGGTTGCTCAAAGCACTGCTTTGAGGTTGTAGATAAGACTGACGAAGTCAGTCACATATATAATCCAAGGCGAAGCTGTCGTGGTTTGAAGAGATTTTCGAAGAGTATGAAATTGTAAACAAAAGGCTAGGAATTGTTCCCGCCCTTTTTATCCGATTATTTTGGTTACCCAGAGTTGTTTAATCACATGACTAGTGATGGGAACACTCTGGATAATATGTTTAGCTACAAAACTGTTTTCAAGTGAATTTTGAACAATTTGTAAAGGAACAGTTGCAAGAATAGTCAGTATCATCTGGAGGACAAATAAGGTCACAGCCACTGATAAAACTCCTGCGCATATACGGAAATATTGACCCGCTAGCTTTTTAGTCGGTAGAAGATTAAGAAAGAGACCCAGCAATCGACCGAAGCAGTAAAACACCGTAAAGGCTAAGAGATAACCAAGACCTGCATAAAAGACTTTGTCCAGCTGGAAAAGTTGATTCGACGGGAAAAAGAAGGTTCCCTGCCCTTGCTGTGGACTTGCATATGGGATCAACAAATCAAATTGTTTCCCTAAAGATTGATAAAAATTTCCTGCAAGAAAAGCTGAAATCACAGTTGCTACAAAATAGTAAATCTGGAGAACTAAACTTCTACGGTAACCGATATAAAAGCTCCATGCAAGAACCAATAAGAGAAGGACGGAAATCATAGCGAATCCTCAGCCTTGCTCTGTTCTTGTTTTGCTGCTACAACCTGATGACGGAGAGCTTCTAATTCTTGCTCCTTATCATCAAATTCAATCTCACGACTGAGTTGAGTTGACAAGCTATTGACTGCTAATAAAATAGCGATTGTCTCATCATCCGCTCCAGGCATCTGCTCTTTAATTGCTTCATATTTTTCTGTTGCGACCTTGGCAATTTCCTCCATAAAGAGGTTGTCATGCTCAGTTGTTAGGGTCAATGTTTTTTTGCCGAATGTAAACTTGTATCGATTTAAATTTGCCATAAAATTCACCTCACGATATTATACCAAATTTCACTAAGTTTGTCAGTTTTTACCAATTCTACAGCTTTTATGGTACAATAAGAACTATGGCAAGTATTACATTAAACCCGAGTGAAAAGGAAATCCAAGCCTTTGTTCAGCAATATGAACAGGCACTGACTCCTAGTAAAAATCCTTATATTCGCTACTTTTTGAAGCTTCCCCAAGCTAGTGTTTCCATCTACACTTCTGGAAAAGTCTTGCTACAGGGAGAAATGGCTGAAAACTATGCCAGTTTTTTTGGTTATCAGGTCAGTCAAGGAACTAGCGGACAAAATTTCCCCTTGATTGGAACAGATGAGGTGGGGAATGGTTCCTACTTCGGTGGTCTGGCTGCAGTTGCATCCTTTGTGACTCCTGACCAACATGACTTCCTACGAAAATTAGGTGTAGGGGATTCTAAGACTCTGACAGACCAAAAGATTCGTCAGCTTGCCCCTCTGCTTAAGGAGAGAATCCAGCACCAAGCGCTGCTTCTTTCTCCAAGTAAGTATAATGAAGTCATTGGGGAGCGCTATAATGCCGTTTCCGTCAAGGTAGCTCTGCACAATCAAGCGATTTTTCTCCTCCTTCAAAAGGGAGTCCAGCCAGAAAAGATTGTGATCGATGCTTTTACGAGTGCTCAAAACTATGAGAAGTACTTAAAAAATGAAGCCAATCATTTTTCTAATCCAGTCAGCCTAGAGGAAAAAGCTGAAGGTAAGTACTTGGCTGTCGCAGTAAGTTCTATCATTGCGCGTGATCTCTTTCTAGAAAATCTCGAAAATCTGGGTAGAGAACTTGGTTATCAACTTCCAAGCGGGGCTGGAACAGCTTCTGATAAGGTAGCTAGCCAAATCCTTCGTGCTTATGGTATGCAGGGACTCAACTTCTGCGCCAAACTACACTTTAAAAATACTGAAAAAGCAAAAAAAATGCTAGAAAGGTAAATTATGAAATATTTAAAATCATTTTTAAAAGAGTGGGGAGTTATCTTCCTACTTATTACACTAGTAGGTCTTAGCCGTCTCTTTCTCTGGAGGAATGTCAGTGTAGAAGGACATTCCATGGATCCTACCCTGGCAGATGGGGAAGTCCTCTTTGTCGTTAAACATCTCCCAATCAATCGTTTTGATATTGTGGTTGCTCATGAAGACGATGGGAACAAGGATATCGTTAAACGGGTCATTGGTATGCCAGGAGATACTATTCGTTATGACAATGATAAACTCTATATTAACGGTCAAGAAACTGATGAGCCCTATTTAGCAGAATACCTAAAGCGTTTCAAGGAAGATAAACTCCAAAGCACTTATACTGGAACTGGTTGGGATGGTAAAAAGGGAGAATACTTTAGAACTTTAGCTCAAAAGGCTCAGGCCTTTACCCTAGATGTTAATTACAACACTAGCTTTACCTTCACTGTACCAGAGGGTGAATACCTCCTACTGGGTGATGACCGTCTGGTATCTAGCGACAGTCGACATGTTGGTACCTTTAAAGCAAAAGATATCACCGGAGAAGCCAAATTCCGCTTCTGGCCACTCAAGCGTATCGGAACATTTTAAAAACTAAGAAGAGGCCGAGAATTTTCTATCTCAGCCTCTTCTCATTCTATTTTGACTAAATCTGGGATACATTTTCTCAGACACTATTGTAAGGAATTTTATGGAAGTTTATTTTTCAGGCACCATTGAACGCATTATTTTTGAAAATGTCAGCAATTTTTTCCGTATTTTACTCCTAGATATTGAGGATACCAATGCTGAAGACTTTGATGATTATGAAATCATTGTCACAGGTACTATGGCTGATATCATTGAAGGAGAGGAATACACCTTTTGGGGACAAATTGTCCAACACTCCAAGTATGGGGAACAGCTACAAATGACTCGCTATGAGAGAGCCAAGCCGACTAGTAAGGGCTTGGTCAAGTATTTCTCCAGTAGCCATTTTAAGGGAATTGGACTCAAAACAGCTCAGAAAATTGTAGATATTTACGGAGATAACACTATTGACAAAATCTTAGAAAATCCAGACAAACTCCAATCAATCTCTGGACTCTCTGCTAAAAATCGTGAAGCCTTCGTCTCAACTCTTCGTCTAAATTACGGAACAGAGATGGTCTTAGCCAAGCTAGCCAACTACGGCATTCCTAATAAACTGGCCTTTCAGATTCAAGACTTTTACAAGGAAGAAACGCTAGAGATTGTCGAGAATTATCCCTATCAACTGGTCGAGGATATCAAGGGCTTGGGATTTACCATCGCTGACCAATTAGCCCAAGAATTGGGGATTGAGAGCCAGGCTCCCGAGCGCTTCCGTGCTGGTCTCGTCCATAGTCTCTTTCAAGGTTGCATGGAAACGGGAGATACCTATATGGAAGCTAGAGACTTGTTGGAGCAAACCCTCAACCTTCTTGAATCCTCCCGTCTAGTCGAACTAGAGCCGAGTCAAGTTGCCCAAGAGCTTGCTTATCTGATTGAAGAAGATAAGGTCCAGCAGATTGATACCAAAATCTTTGATAATAGCCTCTTTTTTGCAGAAGAAGGGATTCGCAGCCATCTCATCAGAATCCTCGAAAAAGGTCAGAGTAAAAAACAGGATCTAGAAACCATTCAAGAACATATCGCAACTGTTGAGGAAGAACTGGGGATTGAGTATGATAGCATTCAAAAACAGGCCATCTGCGATGCTATCCAGAACAAGGTCTTTATCCTTACAGGTGGACCTGGTACAGGTAAGACTACTGTTATCAACGGCATTATAGCTGTCTATGCTCTCTTAGAAGGGATAGACCTCAAGAAAAAGAGCAATCTGCCCATTCTCCTAGCTGCTCCCACCGGTCGCGCAGCCCGTCGCATGAATGAGTTAACAGGCTTGCCTAGTGCAACTATTCACCGCCACTTGGGTATGACTGGAGACGACGATACCAGCCATCTGGAAGATTATTTGGATGCTGACTTTATCATTGTTGACGAGTTTTCCATGGTAGATACTTGGCTAGCTAACCAGCTCTTCTCCAATATCTCCTCTAACAGTAAAATCCTTATCGTTGGTGATAGCGATCAGTTACCTTCTGTCAGTCCTGGTCAAGTCCTAGCAGATTTACTCCAGATACCAACCATCCCTCAAACACGTTTAGAAAGAATCTACCGTCAGAGCGAAGAATCAACCATTGTCACTCTTGCAAGTCAGATTCGTCAAGGAATATTACCTGCAGATTTTACCCAGAAAAAAGCAGATCGCTCCTACTTTGAAATCGCTAGTAACCATATCCCTGCTAGCATTGAAAAAATCCTAGGTGCTGCTATCAGAAGTGGGATCCCTGCTCGTGATATTCAGGTTCTTGCCCCTATGTACCGTGGAACTGCTGGTATTGATGCCATCAACCAGCTCATGCAAGACCTACTCAATCCTCCACAAAAAGACCAGCTTAGCTTTGAAGCTCCTCAGTGTCACTATCGAACAGGAGATAAGGTCATTCACCTAGTCAACGATGCAGAGGTCAATGTCTTTAACGGAGACTTAGGCTATATCACAGACTTGATTCCAGGAAAATACACTGAATCCAAGCAGGATGAAATTATGATTGATTTTGATGGCAATGAGGTCTCCTATCCTCGAAATGAATGGTACAAGATTCGCTTAGCCTATGCCATGAGTATCCACAAGTCTCAGGGTAGCGAGTTTCCCGTCGTTATTCTACCTATTACCAGTGCAAGCAAGCGCATGTTAGAGCGCAATCTCATCTACACTGCTATTACTCGGGCCAAAAGCAAGCTGATCCTACTAGGTGAATTACAGGCCTTTGACTATGCAACTCAACATATCGGAACGGCTCGTAAGACCTATCTAATTGAACGTTTCGATGACCTAATGGAGGATGCCGAGGAAACAAACCAACTTGCTACCGATATTACAACTTCAACAGATTCTGAACAATCCTACATCCTAACCGAGGACAACTGGTCTAATATCCCAGCCATGATTGGGATTACTGAAGAAGACCTGCAGGAGTTTTTCGGAAAATAAAGCATAAGAAAACCCACCGAATCCGGTGGGCTTTTATCTTGTAAAGATTATTTTACTGTTGCAGTGCTTGTGATCAATTCAACAGCTTTTTTCAGTGCAATATCGTGTTTCAACATTTCAGCTGAAAGCAAGCTTTGTACTTGTGCAACTTCCATGTTGTAGTCTGCAGCCAACTGCTCGATTTCTTTTTGGATTTCTTCTTCTGAAGCGTCAAATCCTTCAGCTTTCGCAACTGCTTCGATAACAAGGTTAGTCTTCGTACGTGACTCAGCTTCTGCTTCGTATTGTTTGTGAAGGTCTTCTTGAGTAGTTCCAGTGATTTGGAAGTACATGTCAGGGTTGATACCTTGACGTTGCAAGTTTCCAAGGAATTCATTTACTGAACGGTGAACTTCTTCGTGGATCATTTCTTCTGGAAGTTCTACGATTTCAGCGTTTTCTACAGCTTTATCGATTGCTGCACCTTCAACTGCATCCTTGTATGCTTCTTCTTTAGCAGCAGCCAATTCGTTGCGGTATTTTTCTTTCAATTCAGCAAGTGTTTCAACTTCTTCATCGATGTCTTTTGCAAGTTCATCGTCAAGAGCTGGAACTTCTTTAGCTTTTACTTCGTGGATAGTTGTTACGAATTTAGCTTCTTTACCAGCAAGGTCTTCTGCTTGATAGTCTTCTGGGAATGTTACGATAACATCAACAGTTTCACCAGCTGAATGTCCAACTAATTGGTCTTCGAAACCAGGGATGAATTGACCTGAACCAAGTCCAAGTGAGAAGTTTTCACCTTTTCCACCGTCAAATTCAACACCGTCGATAGAACCAACAAAGTCGATAACAACAGTGTCGCCGTTTTCAGCAGCAGCTTCTTTGATCACCAATTCAGCCAAGTTGTTGCGTTCGCGTTCGATACGCTCTTCAACGTCAGCATCTGTTACTTCTTTTTCTACATCAACTGATACTTCAAGGTTTTTGTAGTCACCCAATTTAACTTCTGGTTTTGTAACAACTTCAGCAGTGATAACCCAGTCTTGACCTTTTTCCATTGAAGTTACGTCAATTTTTGGTTGTGCAACGACTTCAAGACCAGCTTCTTTTACAGCTGCTTCATAAGCGTTTGGCAAAAGAGCGTTCATAACGTCTTGGTAAAGTGACTCTTCACCAAATTTTTGGTCGAAGATAGGACGTGGAAGATGACCTTTACGGAAACCAGGAACATTAAGAGATTTCTTTACTGAGTTAAATACACGATCCAATTCTGGTTTGATTTGGTCTTGAGAGATAGTGAAAGTCAAGACACCACGGTTTGTTTCTTTGTTTTCAAATGATACAGACATTCTGTCATTTCTCCTTAAAATTTTTTTAAATACAGTCTATTATAACATTTTCCATTGATAAAAGCTAGACTAATGCAGATAAATCTGGCTAAAACACATTTTTTATAATTTTCTATCTTAGTCTACTCAGGAAAATTTAGTAAATTTTTGACATTCTGGAGTTAGTTTTTAGCTAGTATTTCCAAGTATTATTATTTTAATTTTGAATATTCTTTGAGAGTATATTTTCAATTGCATAAAGTGTTCCACATAAAAAATTAAGTTTGATTCATTTTGAGTATTACACATACAAAATTATCTCTATAAAGTATTGTAAGGTAATATTGAATACCAAATTTGATAACTAAAAAGAAGACAAACATTCTTAAAATGTTTGTCCTCTTAATGCTATAGACTCTATCATCTAGTCCGAAGTAATTTCAATAGGATTAAATTTTTATTTTAATCTTCTTTTTTCTTACGAACTACAAGTCCAAATCCACTCATTACTCCAAGAAGTCCAAGTGCTGCTAAGCTAGTATGATCTTCAGTACCAGTATTTGGCAACTGAGGAGTATTTTCTTTAGCAGAGGTTGGTTTCTCTGGAGCTACTGGTTTCTCTGGAGCTACTGGTTTCTCTGGAGTCACTGGTTTCTCTGGAGTTACTGGTTTCTCTGGAGTTACTGGTTTCTCTGGAGTCACTGGTTTCTCTGGAGTTACTGGTTTCTCTGGAGTTACTGGTTTCTCTGGAGTTACTGGTACAATTGGAACGTAGATGATTGGTGTGTCATCACCTGGGTTTGTTGGAAGGTTTGGAAGTTCCTTACCTGGTTCTACTGGTTTACCTGGTTTGCTTGGATCTTTTGGATCTGGCAAGTATGGTTTGTAGCCTGGTACGTCTGGAACAACTGGTTTTCCTGGTTTTGTTGGATCTGTTGGATCATTTGGATATTTCACATCTGGTGTTGATGGGAATTTAGGATCATCAGATTTTGGAACCAAGCTTCCAAGTGGTTTATAGGTAACAATCTCTACTACTTCAGGATTTTCTGGAGTAACTGTCTTACCACCGGCTTCTGTCTTATCAGCGTAGTAACCTGGAATTACTGGAACAGATACCTTACCGTAAGTATGGCTCTTTTCAT
>NZ_JBYQGQ010000006.1:0-134549 GCF_058200215.1 Streptococcus sp. SCPM-O-B-15304 (M98)
GAATACTGACAAGTGAGGGTAAAAAAGACAAAGATTTGAATCCTTGTCTTTTAGCTTATAAACGTATTAGCGAAAGAGATCTACAATGGTATCCCATACAGTCTGAGCCTTTTCTTTAATTTTAGCATCTGAAATAGCTTTTCCTGCTTCATCGACCAGATTTTGTGCTCGTCCACGAATATCTGCTAATATATCATCCGACTGCGTACTAGTATCACTTGTAGTTTGTTTAGGTGTATTTTCTGGTGCAATACCATTCATTTTATAAGCATTTTCAACTGTAAAGGTGCTACCTGGCGTATATGGTAGGATTGTTTCCGCCATACTTCTAAAAATGTGAGCAGCACCATTCGAAGTTGAACCTGCTAAATAGTGATTTTCATCAGTAGTAGGGAAACCAAGCCAGTGACTAATCACTAAATCAGGGGTATAGCCAATCACCCATTGATCACTGGTATATTCTGGGTTAAAGGCTGCCTCTGTTGTTCCTGTTTTTCCAGCCATGACATAATCATCTGGAGACGAACTGACTCCTGTACCATTTGTAAAAGTACCTAACATCATACTGGTCATTTTATCAGCTACCGATTTGTCAACCACTCGTTTTTGAGTATTTTTATGAGTAGCAATCACTTGACCACTAGCATTTTCAATACGGGTGATAAAGTGAGCATCCGGCATGAGTCCTTCATTTGCAAACACTGCGTAGGCTTGGGCCATCTGAAGAGGGTTCGTTTCTACGCCACCACCTAAAGCTACTCCAAGCACACGATCTACATCGCTCATGTTGAGACCAAACTTTTCACCCGCTTCAAAGGCTTTATCAATTCCAAGTTCTTTAACAGTAGCTACTGCAGGTAAATTTAGAGATTTAGCCAAAGCTTGATACATGGGTACTTCTCGTGATGTCTTGATTCCTGCGTAGTTGTCTACTTTATAATCACCATATTGCATGGTATGATTATCCAACTCCTTATTAAGAGACCAACCCGCTTCAACCGCTGGTGTGTACACTATCAAGGGTTTAATAGTCGACCCTGGGCTTCTTTTGGATTGGGTTGCATAGTTAAAATTTCTGAAACCTGTTTTATCATCCCCGGCCACTCGACCAACAACTCCTCGAACTCCACCTGTTTTTGGTTCTAATGCGACACTACCAGACTCTGCATGTGTTCCATCTTCAGCTGTCGGGAAGAGAGAAGTATTTTGGTAGATAACCTGCATATTTGCTTGGTAATTTTGATCTAGCTCCGTATAAATTCGATAACCGTTATTAACGATTTCTTCCTCTGTTAGATTATACTTTTCAATAGCTTCATTAACAACTGCATCAAAATAAGAAGGATAACGGTAGTCTGATATTTTCCCTTCATAACTATCTTTCAATTGAGAAGCCATATCAACACTTGCTGCTTCTGCTTCCTTATTTTTATCAAGGTAGCCTGAAGCCACCATATTTTGCAAGACAGTATCTCTTCGATTAGTTGAATGCTCAATGGAATTCAGAGGATTGTACAATTCTGGGCCTTTAAGCATACCTGCTAAAGTGGCGGCTTCATCAAGAGTTAATTCCGATGCCGAAACTCCAAAGTACTTTTTACTAGCATCCTCAACACCCCAAACTCCATTACCAAAGTAGGCATTGTTCAAATACATGGTTAGAATTTCTTTTTTACTGTATTTTTTGGTTAATTCTAAAGCAAGAAAGAATTCTTTGGCCTTTCTCTGCACAGTTTGATCTTGTGAAAGATAAGCATTTTTCGCCAACTGTTGAGTAATTGTAGATCCACCACCCGAGCGACCAGCTGTTAGGATAGCTAGGAAAAAACGACCATAGTTAATTCCACTATTTTTATAGAAGCTTCTATCTTCTGTCGCAATAACAGCATTCTGCAAATCTTCACTAATTTCCGAGAGCTCAACGTAGGTTCCTTTTTGGCCTGACAAGGCACCAGCCTCATTCTCTTCTCTATCAAAAATCACCGTTCGTGTTTTCAAAGCATTCTGCAAGTCTGTAACATTTGTCGATTTAGCCAAGGCAAATAGATAAACCCCAACAAACAAGCTTACACTTAGTCCAAGAATTAGAAAGATTTTGGTCAAATGATAGCGACGCCAAAATTTTCGAATAGGTCCAACTTGCCCAGTTTTCTTTCGCCCACCTCTTGACCTTCTTAAATTAGTCGAGGTATTTTCTTCATTATTAACTTCATCGATTTCTATTTCTGCCATTTCAGATTCTTCTTTTTTAAATAAAGAAAGAAACTTTTCAAATAATGTATCTAATTTCATGCGTTTATTTTATCATCTTCCCCTTAGGAAGACAAGAATTTAGCTAGTTTCCCTATCCAAATAATCTATTTTTTGTTACAATATCTGTATGAAATTTACCTTTGTTATCCCTGATTCTCTTCCTGAAATGACTGTCAAAATCTTCTTGGAGGAGCAACTACTCATTCCGAGAAAAATACGGCATTTCTTGAGAATTAAAAAGCACATTCTCATCAATCAAGAAGAAGTCCACTGGCATCAAACTGTCAAAGCCGGAGATGAATGTCAACTGATTTTCGATGAGGAAGATTATCCTACAAAAGAAATTGTTTGGGGGAATCCTAATCTTGTCCAAGAAGTCTACCAAGACCAACATTTGATTATCGTTAACAAACCTGAAGGTATGAAGACTCACGGGAATCAACCAGATGAGATTGCTCTTCTCAACCATGTCAGCGCCTATGTAGGTCAAACTTGCTATGTCGTTCATAGACTAGACAAAGAAACAAGTGGACTCGTACTATTTGCTAAAAATCCATTTATACTGCCCATCCTCAATCGATTATTGGAGAAAAAAGAAATCTCCCGCGAATACTGGGCTCTGGTTGAGGGAAAAATAGGAACTAAAGAGCTTGTCTTTCGAGACAAAATCGGTCGCGATCGTCACGATCGTAGAAAACGAGTTGTGGATCAAAAAAATGGTCAATATGCCGAAACTCATGTAACTCGATTGAAACAATTTCAAAACAAAACTAGTCTCGTTCGTTGTCGATTAAAAACAGGGCGAACTCATCAGATTCGGGTTCATCTATCTCACCACGGACATCCAATCCTAGGAGACCCGCTCTACAATCCACACTCAAAAACTAAGAGACTAATGCTTCATGCATTTAAACTTTCCTTTGTCCATCCTCTGACCTTAAACAAATTAAGCTTTACTGCGCTATCAGACACATTTGAAAGAGAATTAAACCAAAATGGATGACACTATCATCCATTTTTTCTTATAGATACAAAAAAAGCAAGACCAGTTAGCCTTGCTTTTATCAACTCAAGAATTATTTAGCAATTTTAGCGAAGTATTCAAGAGTACGTACAAGTTGTGCAGTGTATGACATTTCGTTGTCGTACCATGAAACAACTTTAACCAATTGTTTACCGTCAACGTCAAGAACTTTAGTTTGAGTTGCGTCAAACAATGATCCGTAAGACATACCTACGATATCTGAAGATACGATTGGATCTTCTGTGTAACCGTATGATTCGTTTGAAGCTGCTTTCATAGCTGCGTTCACTTCATCAACAGTAACGTTCTTTTCAAGAACAGCTACCAATTCAGTAACTGATCCAGTTGGAGTTGGAACACGTTGTGCAGATCCGTCAAGTTTACCGTTCAATTCTGGGATTACAAGACCGATAGCTTTAGCAGCACCAGTTGAGTTAGGAACGATGTTTGCTGCACCAGCGCGAGCACGACGAAGGTCACCACCACGGTGTGGTCCGTCAAGGATCATTTGGTCACCAGTGTAAGCGTGGATAGTAGTCATCAATCCTTCTACAACACCAAAGTTGTCTTGAAGAGCTTTAGCCATTGGAGCCAAGCAGTTTGTAGTACATGAAGCACCTGAGATAACTGTTTCAGTACCATCAAGAACATCGTGGTTAGTGTTGAATACAACTGTTTTAACGTCGTTTCCACCAGGAGCAGTGATAACAACTTTCTTAGCTCCACCTGGGTGCAAGTGTTTTTCAGCAGCTGCTTTCTTAGCAAAGAAACCAGTAGCTTCAAGAACGATTTCTACACCGTCGTTAGCCCAGTCGATTTGTTCTGGATCACGTTCAGCAGAAACACGGATGAATTTACCGTTAACTTCAAATCCACCTTCTTTAACTTCCACAGTTCCGTCGAAACGACCTTGAGTTGTGTCATATTTCAACAAGTGTGCAAGCATAACTGGATCTGTAAGGTCGTTGATGCGAGTAACTTCAACACCTTCTACGTTTTGGATACGGCGGAAAGCAAGACGACCGATACGTCCGAAACCGTTAATACCAACTTTAACTACCATTAGTGATTTCCTCCTTATGAAAATCATGAAAATTTTATTGTGAAAAGAGTAACTTGAATCACTACAAATCACCTTTCAACATACCTATTATATAACTATTTGAGTTTAATTGCAAGCGCTGGCCTTGTTTTTCTGATAAGCTTTGGCAATATTTTCATTTCTTTACTTAGCCTTGCAGCCTACTCCAATTCTATGCATTTCTTAATAAAAACATATTCTCTAAGCATAAAAAACCGAGGTTTACCCTCGGTTTTGGCTGATAATTAATTAATTATTTACGGCGTCCTGGTCTTTCTTTGTAACCATAGTAAGCATCTTCGATGATTTCTTGCATATGGTCAACCATTGGAAGACGTGGGTTTGCAGGTGAACATTGGTCTTCATAAGCAAGGAAGGCCAACTCACGTGAATGTTCTTTCCATTCTTTTTCGTCAACACCTTGTGCTTTGAAGTTCATTTCGATACCTACGCGCTCACCGAGTTCGTAAACAGCTTTTGCAAAAGATTCAACCCCTTCTTCTGGTGTAGAAGCTGGAAGTCCAAGCATACGAGCGATATCTTGATATTTCTCGTCTGCACGGTAGTAGTTGTACTTAGGCCATGTAGCTGTCTTAGCTGGGCGAGTACCGTTGTAACGGATAACGTATGGAAGCAAGATTGCATTTGTACGACCATGGATTGTGTGGAATTGCGCACCAATCTTATGGGCCATTGAGTGAGAAATACCTAGGAAGGCATTGGCAAAGGCCATACCAGCGATTGTTGAAGCGTTATGCATTTTCTCACGTGAGTGGAAGTCTGCATTCTTAACTGAGCTTTCAAGGTTTTCGAATACAAGTTTGATGGCTTGAAGAGCAAGTCCGTCAGTATAGTCGCTAGCCATTTGCGATACGTATGCTTCAGTTGCGTGAGTCAATACGTCCATACCAGTATCAGCAGCAACAAATCCAGGCACTGTCAATACCAAGGCAGGGTCTACGATTGCCACAGTTGGTGTCAATGAGTAGTCAGCGATTGGGTATTTACGGTTGTTTGCTTTATCAGAGATAACGGCAAATGGAGTTACTTCAGATCCTGTACCAGATGTAGTTGGGATCGCGATGAATTTAGTCTTCTTACCAAGCAATGGGAATTTGAAGGCACGTTTACGGATATCCATGAATTTTTGTACAAGGTCACGGAAGTCCACTTCTGGTTGCTCGTAGAAGAGCCACATAACTTTAGCAGCATCCATTGGTGATCCACCACCAAGAGCGATGATTGTATCTGGTTTGAAAGAGCGCATAATCTCAGTACCACGTTCAACTGTAGTGATATCTGGATCTGGTTCTACATCTGCAAAGATTTGGTAAACAACCTTATTGCGACGAAGGTCAAGTTGTTCGATGATACGATCAAGGAAACCAAGCTCTACCATAGCATGGTCAGTAACGATCATGACACGCTCAACGTCACGACATTTTTGAAGGTATTGAATTGAATCACGTTCAAAGTATGTTTTTGAAGGAAGTTTCATCCATTGCATGTTATTTCTCCGTCTTCCGACTTTTTTGATGTTCAAGAGGTTAATGGCGCTAACGTTATCCCCAACTGAGTTACGTCCGTAAGAACCACATCCGAGTGTCAATGATGGCAAGAAGGCATTGTAAACGTCCCCGATACCACCGAAAGTAGAAGGTGAGTTACAGATAACACGAATAGCTTTAACAGCTTTACCAAATTCTTTAGTCAATTCTTCATCAGCAGTATGGATGGCAGCTGAGTGCCCAAGACCGTTAAATTCAACCATTTGACGAGCTTTGGCAATACCATCTTCACGACTTTCAGATTTCAAAACTGCGATAACTGGTGACAATTTTTCACGAGTCAATGGCTCGTTTTCACCAACTTCTTTACATTCTGCAGCAAGAATGTTTGTTCCTTCTGGAACAGTAAATCCTGCTTGTTCTGCAATCCAAGTTGCTGGTTTACCAACGATGTCAGCGTTCAATTTTGCACCAGCACAGTTTTTGCTGTTTGCTTTCACTCCGAAGCAGAACTCTTCAAGAAGAGCTTTTTCTTTTTTGTTTACAAAGTAAGTGTGGTAAGATTTGAACTCTGCTACAAATTCATCGTAAATTTCTTTATCAATGATAACCGCTTGTTCAGATGCACAGACCATACCGTTGTCAAATGATTTAGACATTACGATATCGTGAGCAGCTTGGCGGATGTTAGCTGATTTTTCAACATAAGCTGGAACATTTCCGGCACCTACCCCAAGAGCTGGTTTACCACATGAGTATGCCGCTTTAACCATGGCATTACCACCTGTTGCAAGGATAGTTGCAATACCTTCGTGGTTCATCAATGCACTAGTTGCTTCCATAGATGGTTCAGTAATCCACTGTACACAGTTTTCAGGAGCACCTGCTTTAATAGCTGCATCACGCACGATTTGAGCTGCGTGAGCTGATGATTCTTGAGCTGATGGGTGGAATGCAAAGACAATAGGATTACGAGTCTTCAATGAAATCAACGCTTTAAAGATTGCTGTTGAAGTAGGGTTTGTTGTTGGAGTGATCCCACAAACAACACCAACTGGTTCAGCGATAAGAGTCAATCCTGTTACATCATCTTCTTCGATAACACCAACTGTTTTAGTGTGGCGCATGTTGTTTACTACGTGCTCACAAGCAAATAGGTTTTTAGTTGCTTTATCTTCAAATACTCCACGTCCTGTTTCTTCAAACGCATGTAAAGCCAATTCTCCGTGAGCATCAAGTGCTGCAACTGAAGCTTTTGCTACGATATAATCGACTTGATCTTGGTCAAGTTTACGCATTTCTTCAAGGGCAACTAAAGCTTTTTGCACCAAACCATCGACATGCTTTTCAGCAGCGAGTTTCTTTTCTTCTGGTGTTACAGTTTTTTTATCAGCCATATTTTCCTCCATAGCTTTCAAGGATTGTAAGTCCTTTGTTAATTTTTTCACAAGTTTATTATAACTCTTTTTTAAACGTTTGTAAACAGTTTCATAGACATTTCACAAACTTTTTTTATTTGCTTGTGAAAACAATTTCAAATATACCCACACATGCACTTTTTCACTTAAAGTTTGTGAATTATTCCATAAAAGTTTTATTT
The DNA here is from genome assembly GCF_058200215.1 of Streptococcus sp. SCPM-O-B-15304 (M98). Classification (NCBI taxonomy): domain Bacteria; kingdom Bacillati; phylum Bacillota; class Bacilli; order Lactobacillales; family Streptococcaceae; genus Streptococcus; species Streptococcus sp. SCPM-O-B-15304 (M98). Next base: position 7,467 of record NZ_JBYQGQ010000006.1, read on the forward strand.
TTCACAAACTTAGTTGTAAAAGAGTCTTGTAAGCCGTTTTTATTTCCATGTAAGCGCTTTCTGTTGTTCTGAAAGAATACCTCCTTCTAGGAGGAGGTTATTGTGCTTGTTGAAATAAACCTTGTTTGAAGTCCCCTTCATAGACTACTTCTTGTTCGGTAGTCAGTTTTCCTTTTCCTTCAGCTTGGCCATTTACAAAGTCTCCCTCATATAACCAACCTGCTTTAGCTTGGTAGGTACCTTTACCATTGAAGGCACCATTGCTAAATTCTCCAGTATAGGTATCACCGTTTGAGAAGGTAACAGTGCCCTGACCATTCATCTTACCACGAACTAGGCTCCCGTCATAAATAATAGCATCGTTATCCAGCTTAAGAACGCCCTGTTTTGGAAGATTGGTCAGAAATACGAGACCTGCACAGACAATAATGACAATCACTGTCGCAATTTCTAAACGGGGACGTGTTAAATAGACACTATATTTTTCATAGAGTTGTTTTAAATTTTCCATGTTCACTCTCATTTTCTAAGCGACTTAACCAAGCCTGGCAACCAGTTAAAACTCGGTCATAAGTTTCTTCAAAATCACCTGTATACCAGGGATCTGGAACGCTTTCAGATGCAAAAGGCTGTATCTTGTATTGTTGTTCTTGTGGACACATCTGACGCAAATCAGCGAGATTAGACTCATCCATCCCAATGATATAGTCAAAATACTCAAAATCTTTTTTAGAAATTTGTTGGGAAGTTTTTGAAGTATCATAAGGAACGCCATGACTTCGAAAGATGCCTTGCGTCCCTTTGTGGATTGGATTACCGTGTTCCCAGGAAGAAGTCGCTCGACTTTGAATCTCATATTTATCGGTCAGGGATTTCATTACAAATTCCGCCATAGGACTACGACAAATATTGCCAAGACAGACAAAGACAACTTTTTTCATCATTGTTCCTCTCATTTATAGAAAAACGGGAATGCATTCCACCCCGTTTTATTCTTCAATAGCACTGCCTTCTTCGATAACTGCACCTTCAGGTGTGACAGCTTCTTTGACTGGCAAAACTGTTCTAATTGCACCTAATTCGAAAGTCAAGTATACTCCGTCTACATCAAGTACAATCGTTTTGTTTTCAGTATCAACTTCGTCGACTGTACCGTAGAGACCACCGATAGTGATTACTTCGTAGCCTTTTTGAAGCTTATTGAGGCTCTCCATACGCTTTTCCGCTTGTTTCTTTTGAGAACGTTGCATGAAGAACATCAAGCCCAACATCAAGACAAGCATAATTAAAAATGTTAAATTCCCACCCATTATTTTTACTCCTTTGTAATTCAGATAAAACTACTATAACAAATTTTACGTGTTTTTACAAGATTAGGCCATGCTTTTATATCAAGAAAGAGGCTGGGACAAAAATTCCCAACCTCGACTTTTTTAGCAATATGCCTCTAGATTATTTCAAGTTCTTTACAAGTTCTACAAGGTTTTCAACTGTAAAGCCAAACTCTGCTAAAACTTTTGGTGCTGGGGCAGAGGCTCCAAAGGTATCAATACCAAGAACCGCTCCATCAAGACCAACGTATTTATACCAGTTTTGAGTTGCTCCCATTTCAACTGCTACACGACGACGAACTGCATTTGGTAGGATTTCTTCTTTGTAAGCTGCATCTTGCGCATCAAAGACGTCTGTAGATGGCATGCTAACCACGCGCACCTTACCACCTTGACTTGCCAATTCTTTAGCAGCTGCAACAGCTAGGTTTACCTCTGAACCTGTTGCAATCAAAATCGTGTCAAAGTCTGCTGCATTTTCATAAACGACATAAGCACCTTTCGCAACCTTATCAAAGTCTGTTCCTTCCTCAACAGTCAAGTTTTGACGAGTCAAGACAAGAACAGTCGGTGTTTTCTCGCTCTTAACTGCTTGATACCAAGTTGCTTGTGTTTCACGTGCATCTGCTGGACGGAAAACATTAAGGTTTGGAATCGCACGAAGACCTGCCAAGTGCTCAATTGGTTCATGAGTTGGACCATCTTCACCAACTGCGATTGAATCGTGAGTGAAGACGTAAGTAACTGGAAGACCTTGTAAAGCTGACAATCGAACTGCTGCTTTAAGGTAATCTGAGAATACGAAGAAAGTCCCTCCGTAAACACGAAGTCCACCGTGAAGAGCCATTCCGTTCAAAACGGTACCCATTGCAAATTCACGAACACCGAACTGGATGTTACGATTCAAGCGATTTGCATCATCTTGAAGCCCATCAGTTTTGATGTAAGTCATATTTGAATGAGCGAGGTCAGCTGATCCACCAAGGAAGGTTGGCAATTTAGCAGCCACAACATTCAAGGCATCCTGGCTTGAGTTACGAGTTGCTTGAGAGAAGCCATTTTCTAAAGCTGGGAAGTCTTCTGGCGTCAATTCAACTGGATCGCGTCCTTCGATGATTGCTTCCACTTCTGTAGCAAGTTCTGGGTGAGCTTCTTTATAATCTGCAACTAGTTTTGCCCACGCTTCATAGGCTGAAGCACCACGGTCTGCAACATTCTCTTTAAAGTCTGCGTATACTTCTGCTGGAATTTCAAACGGTTCGTAGTCCCAACCAAGTGCTTGGCGAGTTGCTGCAGTTTCATCAGCTCCAAGAGGAGCACCGTGTACGGCATTCGTTCCTTGTTTGTTTGGAGAACCATGACCGATGATAGTTTTGACTTCAATCAAAGATGGCTTCCCTGAAGCCTTAGCTTCTTCAATAGCAGCATGGATTGCATCCAAATCTGTCCCATCTTCAACCAAGGCTGTATGCCAACCGTAGGCATTGTAACGGTCACGAACGCTTTCAGTAAAGGAATCCTTTGTTTCACCATCCAAGTTGATGTCATTTGAATCATAAAGAACAACCAGCTTATCAAGTTTTTGCAAGCCTGCGTATGAAGCCGCCTCGCTTGAGACACCTTCCATCAAATCTCCGTCTCCACAGATAACGTAAGTATAGTGGTCAAAGATATTGTAGCCTTCACGATTGTACTTAGCTGCAAGGAAGCGTTCTGCTTGAGCAAAACCAGTCGCAGTTGCAATCCCTTGTCCTAACGGACCTGTTGTTGCATCAACTCCTGCTGTATGCCCGAACTCTGGGTGACCTGGTGTTTTAGAACCCCATTGACGGAAGTTCTTCACCTCATCCATACTCACATCTTCAAAACCAGAAAGGTGAAGGAGGGCATAGAGAAGCATTGAACCATGACCTGCTGATAGAATAAAGCGGTCGCGGTTGATCCAGTTTGGCTGGGCTGGATTGATACGGAGATTTTTTGTAAAAAGACTGTAAGCCATCGGAGCCGCACCCATCACCACCCCTGGGTGACCTGAGTTCGCTTTATTGATGGCGTCAATACCTAGAAAACGAATCGCATTGACAGATAGATTTGACATAGAATTTCCTTTCTCTTTGAGGTGATAGGTCTATCACGCATCTTATTTTACTATTATATGAAAAAATATCTAGAATAGCAATAAAACAATTTACTATAAAATGAATCAATCGATTATACTAATTTCTAGTTGCTTGATAGTAAGGTAATAGTTTTTCAAAAGATTTATCTAATTCATCTAAAAACTTGTCTAGAGATTGTCTGTCTGTCACTGGAACATCCGATTTAACTAAAACTTTGCGGACTTCCTGATGGGATAATTTTTCTCTTAAAATTTGACGATTTTCCTCAGTAGCCTCCATCTTGTGACTTTCTCCATTTGAGTAGACTAAATAGTAAATTCCGTCTACCACTGGAACTTCTAGGACCTTGGCTTGTTTGCCTAATGTTCGCTCATTCTTCTTACGCTCAATAAAACTCACTTCTAGTGAAACTCCAAAATCAGAAGGGCTTCCATACAAACGAAGGGCTAACATAGGTTCTGTCACTTCCCCCTCACGCTGTAGATAGGCCCAGAAATGCGGTCGCAAACGTTGGGCTTGATTCATCCACTGACTCGTCCCTTGGAGATCCCATTCTGGATGTCTTTCTTGAAAAGCCTTGGCTAAGTGTGTAAAGGCCTTTCTGGCCTTCTGCCCCTTGCTCCTCAAATAAAGCATTTTTTCAGCTTCTTGACCTGCCCTCTCGGGTTTTTGATACTGTAAACCAGAGTAAGCTAGATATTCTCTCATTGTATTCAACATAGGATCAACCTCCCTTAGCTAGCAAAAAATCAGGATGCCCCTGATTTTGCTTTGATTATTCTGTATCAACCACAACGTAACGATTTGGCTCATCACCTTCTGAATAACTAGTGACACCCTCCATACGTGAAATAATACGATGGATGATTTTACGTTCGCTGCTAGACATTGGATCAGTCACCTGACTACGCCCCTCTTCTAGGACACGTGTAGCTAACTTCTGTGCATAACTTTGCAAGACTTCTGCACGGTGTTCTACATAATCATTAACATTGATGGTAATATAGAAGGTTCTTGAATAGCGATTATAGAGATAATTCTGTGCTAAAAGTTGGAGAGATTTCAAGACCTTCCCGTGGTAACCGATAATACGGCCCGGTTCATTGGTATCAATTTGCATATTGATAGAACGACGATTTGAAGTGCTTGAGATTGCTCCCTCAACATCCATATCATCAATAATACCTTGAACATAGTTGGTCACTTCTTCGACCACCTGGTCAATATCATAGGTCGGTTCAATCTTCAAACCTAGATTTTCTAAATCATCATTCTGCTCGACTTCTTCCTGCTCTTTAGATTCTTCTGGCAGTAAATCTTTTAGAATGGCAATATGACCAGTCTCCTCTAAAATTGTACTAGCCTCTTTCTCATTTTTTAGAATTTCGGCCTTAACCTCTTCAGAGATCCCTTGTCCTTCTTCCTCGATTTTCTTGATTGCTTCAACAACATGACCTAAGTCTACTGTTGCCTCACTAACAGTCTTAACGGGTTCGTTCTTAGCATTAACTTCCTTTGGAACTCCCTTGACTGCTTGCTGATTTGCCTTCACAACAGTTGTCTCACTAATTGCTTCGATATCAACTTGCGCTGGTTTCTTCCCAAAAAGGCCAAAGAAACCTTTTTTCTCCCTTGAGACAACCTTAATATGCGCCTTCATTCTAGGAATCCCCAATTCCTTCAATCCCGTTTGGATTGCTTCCTCAACAGTTGAACCTGTAAATAATACCATTACAAGATTCCTCCTTACTTTTTCTTTTTCTGTGCTTTCTTGAGAGCTTTTCTCTTCTTGATTTCTAAATCCTTCTTAGCCTGTACTCCCGCCTCACGCTCTGCAATAATCTTGAATGGATTGTTGAGCAGATAGGTTTGGAGCACCTGATAAGCATTGGATACCGCCCAGTATAAGGCAACCCCACTTGGTGAATACATGGCAAAGAAGAAAATCATGACTGGCATTGCATACATCATTCCTGTCATGGCGCCATTTTTCTCAACCATGGCCTTATTGGATAACCAGGTGCTAAGGAAAGTAAAGATAGCTGCCAAAATAGGCAAAACGAAAGTCGTATCAACACCACCAAGGTTAATCCATAAGAAATGACCCGTTTTTAGAAATTCTACCCTACTCAAAGCTTGGAACAAGGCCAACAAGACTGGCATTTGGATTAAGATTGGCCAAAGAGAAGCTGACTGTTTGACACCATGTTGCTTGAACAACTGACGCATTTCTTGGTCCAACTTGGTACGGCTCTCCATATCCCGTCCCGGATAACGTTCTCGCAACTCCTTAACCAGTGGTTGTACTTCTTGCATCTTTCTAGATGCCACCATTTGTATCTGAAAGACTGGTAGAAGAATCGTTCTAATCAGAAGGGTAAATAATATAATCCCCAGACCAATACTTGTATCAAATGATAAAAAGCGAATGATTTCAGCAAAAAAATAAACAAATTTACTCCAAAAACCTGTTGATTCAGCTGTAATCTCACTCGTCGTACCACTAGCCGTGCAGGCGCTCATCACAAATAAAGCAAGCACCATTAAGCTAGTCAACTGTAATTTCTTTTTCACTCCCATTTCCTTCCTGGTAAATCTTTGATAACTTTAATACGTGAAGTAGATTTTTCTCCATTTCCGCGTAGTCCAAGATTTCAACACCTTTTCGAGCAATCACAACAAAATCTACATTTTCAACCAGCTGATTTTTATGTTCAATCAGAATATGTCGAATTCTTCTCTTGATCTGATTCCTCGTGACAGCGTTTCCTAATTTTTTACTGACAGATAGGCCAACTCGAAAATGCTGTTCATTATTTTCTAATCGATAAATAACAAATTTACGATTAGCAAAACTCTCCCCTTTTTTAAATATTGCACTAAAATCTTTCTCTTTTTTTACACGAAAGCGTTTTTTCAAAATTCAACTCCATCTATTAAAACTACTACTATTATACCATAATTTTTCAAAAAGCCAATCATAGCAAGGTTTTAGCCCATTTTACAGAATAAAAAAACTAGTTTCATCCTTTAAATCATCTTATTTTTGAACAAATTTACAAATTTGAACATGCTACTTTCTTTATTTTCTCTTGATATAAAACAAAAGTCACTCCAAAGAGTGACTTTTGTAGGAGATTATTATGAAAAAGTTAGGATTTTAATTAAATAAAGTTAGGAGGTCTTTATTTAATGATAGTAGTATACAGGTCTATCCTTAAATCCAACTTAAACAGATTCCACTTCTTTTTAATTTTTAAAACTATGGATTGGAGCCGGGATTTGTCCTCCACGTGCAATGAAGTCGACAGACGAGGCACCGTTAACTTTCATGACTGGAGCCGTTCCTAGAAGGCCACCAAATTCAATCATATCGCCTTCTTTTCCTTTTGGAATAATACGTACAGCAGTTGTTTTCATATTGATGACTCCGATAGCAGCTTCATCCGCAATCATTGCCGCAATCGTTTCTGCAGGTGTATCTTCAGGAATGGCAATCATATCCAAACCAACTGAACAGATAGCCGTCATAGCTTCTAGTTTTTCCAAATTAAGGGAGCCGTTTTGCACTGCAGCAATCATCCCCTCGTCCTCAGAAACTGGGATGAAAGCACCTGACAAACCACCAACTTGGTTGCAAGCCATAACTCCACCTTTTTTAACTTGGTCGTTCAAGAGAGCCAAGGCAGCAGTCGTTCCATGAGTCCCAACTGTCTCTAACCCCATTTCCTCAAGGACACGGGCTACAGAATCACCCACTGCTGGAGTTGGAGCCAAACTCAGATCGACAATTCCAAAATCAACTCCAAGTCGCTCACTAGCCATTTGACCGACTAATTGACCAATGCGGGTAATCTTGAAGGCTGTCTTTTTAACAGTTTCAGCAACAACATCAAAGCTCTGACCACGAACCTTTTCCAAGGCACGTTTAACGACACCTGGACCAGAAACACCTACATTGATGATGACATCTGCTTCACCAACACCATGAAAAGCGCCTGCCATAAAGGGATTGTCCTCTACCGCGTTAGCAAATACAACCAATTTAGCCGCCCCCATATCAGATAAAGAAGCTGTTTCCTTGATAATGCGCCCCATATCCGCTACTGCAGTCATATTGATACCCGATTTAGTCGAACCGATATTTACTGATGAACAAACCTTATCCGTTTCTGCTAAGGCACGAGGAATAGAGTTGATGAGGATTTCATCACCTTTTTGATATCCCTTTTGTACCAAGGCTGAAAAACCACCAATGAAGTCAACACCAATTTTTTTCGCAGCTTTATCCAGTGCTTTAGCTAAGACTACATAATCCGTCGCATCGGTAGCAGCACCAATCAAGGAAATTGGAGTTACTGACACACGTTTATTCACAATAGGAATTCCTAACTCAGCCGCAATTTCATCTCCAACAGCCACTAAATTAGCTGCTTTTGTAGTAATCTTTTCATATATTTTGTCCGCAGCACGATTGATATCTGGATCGATACAGTCCAAAAGGGAAATCCCCATGGTAATGGTTCTAATGTCGAAGTTTTGCTCCTCAATCATTGCGATTGTTTCGGTAACTTGTCTAATATCCATAAATACCTCCTAGATATTGTACATAGCATCAAAAATAGCCGCACTTTGAATATTGATTTTGACATTCAAAGTCTGACCAAAAACCTCAAATTCGTTTCTAAGATGAGTAAAATCTTGTTTTTCATCACTAGATACCACAGCCATCATAGTAAAGAATTCGTCCAAGACTGTTTGTGAGATATCATCAATATTTAAGCCTAATTCAGCAATTTTTGTCGCAACACCTGCAACAATTCCAGATTTATCTTTACCAACAACAGTAATAATAGCTTTCATGATTAAACTCCGTTTCTAACATAGAACGATATCCATTTTGGACAAAAATAAAATGAAAAAGGGGGATAGAGTAACTAAATCACTTAATAGTGAATAATTATCCAAGTTGAAACCCTAAAAAAATCTTTTAGTTGATCTTGTACCAGGCTAATATTTTTTACCAAGTCGCTAGTTTAGAACTTGAAACTGATAATATATTGGCTCATAAGCTCTTTATAGAATATTTTTGAGAAAATGAACATTGTTGATTTTCTTTTTCAATAGTATAGCATATTTCTTACTAAAATACTCAAAAACGCCTGCTTACGAAATTGTTCTTTAGTAAAAAACAATTTCGTAAACAAGCGTCTACCTTATCATCTTATGATGAGTGTTCCCGCTAGGACATAAGTCCTAGCGGTAGACCAGAGCTAGACTAAGAGCACAAGACCCCATCATCATAACACTCAACAAAATTGATGATTTTATACTAATTCGATGATCGCCATTGGCGCTGCATCACCACGACGTGGTTCAGTTTTAAGGATACGAGTGTATCCACCGTTACGCTCAGCATAACGAGGTGCGATTTCTGAGAACAATTTTTGAAGTGCTGTAGTAGAAGTGTACTTATCAGTTGCTTCATCATAGTTTTCAGATGCGATTTCATTACGTACGAAAGCAGCTGCTTGACGACGTGCATGCAAATCACCACGTTTACCTAGAGTAATCATTTTTTCAACAGTTTTACGGATTTCTTTAGCACGAGCTTCAGTTGTCACGATTGATTCGTTGATCAAAAGGTCAGTTGTCAAATCGCGAAGCATTGCTTTACGTTGTGAGCTAGTGCGTCCTAGTTTACGGTAAGCCATTTATTCCTCCTTTATTTATCTTTTAATCCAAGACCCAAATCAATGAGTTTGACTTTCACTTCTTCCAAACTCTTGCGTCCAAGATTTCTTACTTTCATCATCTCTGCTTCAGATTTTTCTGTCAAATCATGCACAGTGTTGATACCGGCACGTTTCAAACAGTTGTATGAACGCACAGACAAGTCAAGTTCCTCAATCGTACGTTCCAAGATACGGTCGTCCGATTCAGTATCAGCTTCTTTCATCACTTCTGCTGACTTAGCAATCTCTGTAAGATTTGTAAACAAATCAAGGTGCTCTGTCAAGATACGTGCTGAAAGCCCTAATGCATCTTCTGGAATAATTGTTCCATTAGTCAAGATTTCAAGGGTTAATTTGTCGAAACCATCATTGCTACCTACACGAGCAGGTTCAACTTGATAGTTGACTTTTGTAACTGGTGTATAAATAGAATCTACAGCAAGTGTTCCAACTGGTGCATTATCTTTTTTGTTTTCATCAGCAGGTACATATCCACGACCACTGTTAACAGTCATTGTCGCTTTTAGAGAAGAACCTTCACCGATTGTAAAGAGATAATGATCTGGATTTACAATTTCAATGTCGCTATCTGTCAAGATATCTCCAGCTGTAATTTCAGCAGGACCTTGCACATCTAGTTCAATGATCTTTTCGTCTTTAACGTAAGATTTTACTGCAATACCTTTGATGTTCAGAATGATTTGCATCACGTCTTCGCGAACACCCGGAACTGTATCAAATTCATGCAATACACCTTCGATATTGATAGATGTTACAGCAGCCCCTGGAAGAGAAGCTAGAAGTACACGACGAAGAGAGTTACCAAGTGTTGTACCGTAACCACGTTCAAGCGGTTCGATTACAAACTTGCCATAATCTTTATTTTCATCAATTTTTGTTATATTTGGTTTTTCAAACTCGATCATTTAGTTACTCCCTCTTAAACGAAAAGCAGTGTAAGGTTATGATTATACACGGCGACGTTTTGGAGGACGAGCACCATTGTGTGGCACTGGAGTCACATCACGAATTGCTGTTACTTCAAGACCAGCGGCAGCAAGAGCACGAATAGCTGACTCACGACCAGAACCTGGACCTTTAACAGTAACTTCAACTGACTTAAGACCGTGTTCTTGTGCAGATTTAGCAGCAGCTTCAGAAGCCATTTGAGCAGCAAATGGTGTAGATTTACGAGAACCTTTGAAACCAAGAGCACCAGCTGATGACCAAGCAATTGCATTACCATGCACATCAGTAATCATAACAATAGTGTTATTAAATGTAGCGTGAATATGAGCAATACCAGATTCGATATTCTTTTTCACACGACGTTTACGTGTTGGTTTAGCCAAGACTTTTACCTCCTATATTATTTTTTCTTACCAGCAATCGCAACAGCTTTACCTTTACGAGTGCGAGCGTTGTTTTTAGTGTTTTGTCCACGGACAGGAAGTCCACGACGGTGACGGATACCACGGTATGAACCGATTTCCATCAAACGTTTGATGTTCAAGTTAACTTCACGACGAAGGTCACCTTCAACTTTAATTGCATCCACTTCACGACGGATAGCATCTTCTTGATCTGGTGTAAGATCGCGAACACGTACATCTTCTGAAATTCCAGCAGCTGCCAAGATTTTCTTAGATGTTGGAAGTCCGATACCGTACACATAAGTCAATGAAATTACTACGCGTTTGTCATTTGGAATGTCAACTCCAGCAATACGAGCCATGTTTTCTCCTTTCTATCTTATCCTTGACGTTGTTTGTGTTTTGGATTTGCTGGGCAAATTACCATAACACGACCATTACGACGAATTACTTTACAGTATTCGCAAATTGGTTTGACCGATGGTCTTACTTTCATTTCTTATCCCTCCAAGTTTTTCGATTATTTAAAGCGGTAAGTGATACGTCCACGTGTCAAGTCATATGGACTCATTTCGACAGTAACACGATCTCCCGCTAAAATACGAATATAGTTTTTACGAATTTTACCAGAAACTGTTGCTAAAATCTGATGTCCATTTTCAAGTTCAACCGTAAACATTGCATTCGGCATAGTATCAACTACTTTACCTTCAACTTCAATCACATCGTCTTTTGCCACGCAAAAGTACCTCCATAAATTTCGATTTGATGCCTCTAGACACAGAGACAACAATTATAAGTCAGACTAACTCAGTATAACATTTGTAGAGACATTTTGCAAGCATGAAAAACGCTTTTATTTCAATTTTGTCAATACTTTTTCGATATCTGCAAAGACATCATTGATATCTTGGTTACCTTCGATATCATGTACCAAACCTTTTGCACGATAGTGGGCAATAATTGGTTCACCTTGGGCAATATTAACATCCAAACGACGTTTTACTGTTTCAGGTTTGTCATCTTCACGTTGGTAATAGTCTTCTTCTTTATAGTCAACTGGTGGATTGAAAACTTTGTGGAAAGTTTCGCCAGTTTCACGGTGAATGATACGACCACTCAAACGCTCCAAAAGGCAATCTGGATTTACTTCGATGTTAATAACACCTTCAAGCTCAATCCCTAATTCAGCCAATGTTTTATCCAAGGCATGAGCTTGTTCAATTGTACGTGGGTACCCGTCCAACAAGAAACCAGTTCCTTTAATGTCATCTTGTGAAAGACGCTCTTTTACGATTCCGTTTGTAACTTCATCTGGAACCAACTCGCCTTTGTCGATATAAGACTTAGCTAAGACACCCATTTCAGTTTGGTTAGCCATTGCTGCACGGAACATATCACCTGTTGAGATATGAGCAACATGAAATTGTTCAACAATTTTTGCTGCCTGTGTACCCTTACCTGCACCAGGTAAGCCCATAATCAAAAGATTCATGATTCAAACTCCTTTTTTGTTTTTAAATAGAAGCAAAAATTCATTTCAACTCCTATTTAAAAACAAAATAGAAGAGAGGAGATAAAAATCTGACAAGGTCTTTGATTTTTAAACTCCACTCTCTGAGCAATAGTGAATTTTCTTTTCTATTACAATTATTCTGTTGTATTCATGAAACCAACATACTTACGTTTCAATAAATAACCTTCCAATTGTTTAATTCCTTCAATACCTGTTGAGATAATGATCAAAAGACTTGTTCCCCCAAAAGCAACGACTTCTGAAAGACCGAATAAATCCTTAGCTACAATAGGTAAGATAGAAATAACACCTAGGAAGAGGGAACCGACTGTTGCGAGACGACGAAGAAGTTTTGACATATACTCTTCTGTCCCTTTACCAGGACGGACACCGTGGATATAAGCACCGCTCTTTTGCAAATTTTCTGCTGCCTTCTCTGGATTAATCTGTACAAATGTATAGAAGAATGTGAAGAGGATAATCAACAGAGCGTACAAAGCGATACCTGTAGGGGCTGTTGTAGATAGCAACTCCTGAGCACTACGTACCCAGGCCCAATCAAGACCAGATGCACTTACAAATTGTAAAATTGCCGCTGGTGCTGCAGTAATCGAGCTAGCAAAGATAACTGGAATAACTCCTGCAGGGTTAATCTTCAATGGAAGATAGGAACTTGACGGTGCTCCTTGTGCTACCTTAGTATACTGAATTGGTATCTTATATTCAGCTTGTTGAACATAAGTTGTAAAGTAAACAATCAATAAAACTGCTACAATTAAGATAGCAACAAAAATGAGGGATGAAGTCAAGCGACTGCTTGGTACATTGACAAAGTAGTCAACATAAATTCCCTTGATCATATCAGGAATTGAAGCAACAATCCCCGCAAAGATAATCATGGAAACACCATTTCCATAACCCTTATCAGTAATTTGCTCTCCCAACCAAGTTACAATCATACTACCCGCTGTTAGGATTGCTCCAATCACAAGGAAAACTTGTGGTGTTAAAGGAACAGTCAAAAGTTTGGCTCCAGATAAAGCATTAAAACCAGCAGTAATTCCGATAGATTGCACGAATGCAAGAACAAGGGCAATATATCGCGTTGCCTGGTTCAACTTTCTACGACCAACTTCCCCTTGTTTGCCCCACTCTACAAACTTCGGTAATAAATCCATTTGTAAGAGTTGGACAACGATAGAAGCAGTAATGTATGGACTAACACCAAGTGCAAAAACTGAAAAGTTTTTCATGGCATTACCAGACACCAAACTTAACATATTTAGAAAAGATAGACCACTCAAAGCATTCAAGCTATTGGCATTCACCCATGGAACCGTAATGCTAGTCCCGATACGGAAGACAAAGACGATAAAAATTGTAAAAAGAATTTTTGATCGAACTTGCTTGACTTTGAAGGCTTCTCTCAATAATTTAAAAAACATAGGTCACCTCTCTTAGATGACTTCTACTGAACCACCTTTAGCAGTGATAGCTTCTTCAGCTGATTTAGAGAATTTAGCTGCTTTTACAGACAATTTCTTATTCAACTCACCGTTACCAAGAATTTTGATACCTGATTTTTCAGCTTTAACAATTCCTGATTCGATAAGAACAACTGGAGTTACTTCTGCACCATCTTCAAAGACGTTCAATTGGTCAAGGTTAACAATTGCGTATTCTTTAGCGTTGATGTTAGTGAATCCACGTTTTGGAAGACGACGGAACAATGGAGTTTGTCCACCTTCAAAACCAAGACGTACTCCGCCACCGCTACGAGCTTTTTGACCTTTTTGACCACGACCAGATGTTTTACCGTTACCTGATGAAGTACCACGACCAACACGGTTACGAGTTTTACGAGAACCTTCTGCAGGTTTCAATTCATGAAGTTTCATTATATATTTTCTCCTCTTTTGTAAAATGCTAGCGCCGATAAGAGAGAAAAGGTTGTCTCTCCTATCAACTCGCCTATACGTTTGTCATCAAAGATGACTATATCTAGTTTTAGGGGATGGTATACTGCACATCCCCTAAAATTTAATTAGTTTACTTCTTCAACTGTTACCAAGTGAGATACTGCAGTGATCATACCACGTACTGCTGGGTTATCTTCTTTAATAACAGAGCTGTTCAATTTGCCAAGTCCAAGTGCTACAACAGTTTTACGTTGTGATGGAATGCGTCCGATTGGAGACTTAGTCAAAGTAATTTTAATTTGAGCCATTTTATCCCCTTTCTTATGCCAAATCAGAAACTGAAATACCACGAAGGGCAGCAACTTCTTCAGCGCGTTTCAATTGTTTCAAACCTTCAACAGTTGCACGAACAATGTTGATTGGAGTATTTGAGCCAAGAGATTTAGATGTAACATCAGCTACACCTGCCAACTCGATAACGGCACGAACAGCACCACCAGCGGCAACCCCAGAACCTTCTACAGCAGGTTTCAACAATACTTTAGCTCCACCGAATTCTGAAATAACTTCGTGTGGGATTGTTGTTCCAACCATAGGAACTTCTATCAAGTTTTTCTTAGCATCTTCTACTGCTTTGCGGATTGCTTCTGGAACTTCTTGAGCTTTACCAGTACCAAATCCTACGCGACCGTTGTGGTCACCAACGACTACAAGAGCTGCAAAACGAAGACGACGTCCACCTTTAACAACTTTAGTAACACGGTTAACAGCAACTACGCGTTCTTCTAATTCAACTGCATTGTCTTTAAATGCCATTTTCTAGTGTCCTCCTATTAGAATTTCAATCCGTTTTCACGAGCTGCATCAGCCAAAGCTTTCACACGTCCGTGATATAGATATCCACCGCGGTCGAACACCACTTCTGAAATACCTTTAGCGTTTGCACGTTCTGCAACGAGTTTACCGACAGCAACGGCTTGTTCAGTTTTTGTTCCTTTTGAAACTTCTTTGTCAAGAGTTGAAGCACTTGCGAGCGTTACACCCGCTACGTCATCAATAACTTGAGCGTAGATGCCTGTATTAGAACGGAATACGTTCAAACGTGGGCGATCAGCAGTTCCAGAGAGTTTTCCGCGAACGCGACGGTGGCGTTTTTGGCGGAGTTTGTTTTTATCTGGTTTAGAAATCACAGTTTTCACCTCTTTAGTTTTAAATCGTGTGCTATGCACAAAGTTGGAAATGATATTGGTGGCTGAAAATCAACCACTCAATATTATTTACCTGTTTTACCTTCTTTAAGACGAACATATTCGCCAACGTAACGGATACCTTTACCTTTGTAAGGTTCTGGTGAACGAAGGCTACGTACGTAAGCAGCTGTTTGACCAACTACTTCTTTTGAAATTCCGCTAACAACGATTGTTGTTGGGTTTGGAAGTTCAAAAGTAATTCCTTCTGGAGCTTCAACTTCGTCTGGATGTGATTTACCAACAGCCAAAACAAGTTTTGATCCTTGAAGTTGTGCACGGTAACCAACCCCACGCATTTCAAGTTGTTTCTTGAATCCTTCTGATACACCAATAACCATGTTGTTCAAAAGAGCACGAGTAGTTCCGTGGATAGTTTTCATTTCTTTTGAATCGTTTGGACGGTGAAGAGTTACTTCAGTACCTTCCACACGAATTTCAATATCTTTTGAGAACTCACGAGTAAGTTCTCCTTTAGGTCCTTTTACAGTTACAACGTTGTCATTGTTAGTGATTTCAACACCAGCAGGCAACACGATAACTTTATTACCAATACGTGACATGTTTTTATTCTCCTGTTAAATTGTCAGGCCAGAACGGCCAGTTTTCACGGGGTTAAATCGATTACTCGATTTAAAGGAACATTTAGGTTTCAATTTCAAAGTGAATCTAGGCATCGTCTCTCAGGCATAACTTTAGGTTAGGCTAGAGACGATAACGAAGAGTCACAAAGAAATTGGGAGCTAAATATTACCAAACGTAAGCGATAACTTCTCCACCAACGTTCTTTTGGCGTGCTTCTTTATCAGTAAGCAAACCTTCAGAAGTTGAAAGGATAGCAATTCCAAGACCGTTAAGTACTTTTGGAAGGTCTTCACGTTTTTTGTAGACACGAAGTCCTGGTTTAGAAACACGTTTCAAGTTTGTGATAACTTTTTCACCGTTTGGTCCGTATTTAAGGAATACACGGATGATGCCTTGTTTGTCATCTTCGATGATTTCTACGTTCTTAACAAAACCTTCGCGTTTAAGGATTTCTGCAATCCCTTTTTTGATGTTTGATGCAGGTACTTCAAGTACTTCGTGTTTTGCTTGGTTAGCGTTACGAATACGAGTTAGGAAGTCTGCGATTGGGTCAGTCATAACCATTTTATTTTTCTCCTCTTACTAGTAGTTTGCAAGTTGCACTTGCTAGTTAATGATTGAGCTGGGCTCAGATAGTATTGACACATTCAAACAAGATAACTCTCATTTGAACACGAGCTACAACCTGGGCAAAAAAGATAGATTTGTCTTGGAGCATCACTCCTGCACCAAATCTCCTATTTTTGCTATGGTTGTTACGCTCTTTGTATCATGATATTACCAAGATGCTTTTGTTACACCAGGGATTTGACCTTTATATGCCAATTCACGGAAGCAAACACGGCAAAGTTTAAACTTGCGGTAAACTGAGTGTGGACGTCCACAACGTTCACAGCGAGTGTATGCTTGAGTAGAGAACTTCGCTGGGCGTTTGTTCTTAGCAATCATAGATTTTTTAGCCATTAGTTATACCTCCTATATTATTTTGCAAAAGGCATTCCAAGGCCTGTAAGCAATGCACGTGACTCTTCGTCAGTGTTAGCAGTAGTTACGATAACGATGTCAAGACCACGAGTTTTGTCAACGTCATCAAAGTTGATTTCTGGGAAGATCAATTGTTCTTTCACACCAAGTGTGTAGTTTCCGCGTCCATCAAATGATTTTGTTGGAACACCGTGGAAGTCACGCACACGTGGAAGTGAAACTGAAACCAATTTATCCAAGAATTCGTACATACGTTCACCACGAAGGGTAACTTTTGCACCGATCGCAACACCTTCACGAAGACGGAAGCCGGCGATTGATTTTTTAGCTTTAGTGATAAGTGGTTTTTGACCTGAGATAAGCGCCAATTCTTCAGCAGCTTTTTCAAGGCTTTTAGCGTTTGATACAGCTTCACCAACACCCATGTTCAAAACGATCTTATCTACTTTAGGCACAGCCATCACTGATGAGTAGTTGAATTGTTCTGTCAAAGCAGGAACTACTTCATTAAGATATTTTTCTTTTAAACGATTTGCCATTATACTTCTCCTTTCCTTCGTGATTAATCAAGCACTTCGCCTGATTTTTTGTTGTAGCGAACTTTTTTACCGTCTACAAATTTGTAACCAACACGACCAGCTACACCGTTTTTGTCCAAAACTTGAACGTTTGATACGTGGATAGCTGCTTCCTTCTCGATGATACCACCTTGAGGAAGTTCGTTAGTTGGACGTTGGTGTTTCTTAACGATGTTAACACCTTCAACGATAACTTTGTTTACTTTTGGAAGGGCAGTAAGGACAACAGCTTCTGTTCCCTTATCTTTACCAGCGATTACGCGAACTTTGTCGCCTTTTTTTACAAACATTTTTTTCTCCTTTTATTCTTACGCCCAATGGGCACCCTGGCTAAGCCAGGGGACTGTGTTTGTTTGTTTTTGCTCTGTGAAAATTAAAGTACTTCTGGAGCAAGTGACACGATCTTCATGAAGCCACCTTCACGCAATTCACGTGCAACTGGGCCAAAGATACGTGTTCCGCGAGGAGTTTTATCTTCACGGATAATAACTGCTGCGTTTTCGTCAAATTTGATGTATGAACCATCAGCACGACGAGCACCTGATTTAGTACGAACGATAACTGCTTTAACAACGTCACCTTTTTTAACCGCACCACCAGGAGTAGCTTGTTTTACAGATGCCACAATAACATCACCGATGTTCGCAAATTTACGTTTAGAACCACCAAGAACTTTGATAGTCAAGATTTCGCGTGCACCGCTGTTGTCTGCGACTTTCAAACGAGTTTCTGTTTGAATCATTTCAGTTTTCTCCTTTCAGGTTTGATTAGATGATAACCGCTTCTTCAACGACTTCTACAAGACGGAAACGTTTTGTAGCTGAAAGCGGACGAGTTTCCATGATACGAACGATATCGCCTTCTTTGGCAACATTGTTTTCATCATGTGCTTTGTATTTTTTAGAGTAGTTAATACGTTTACCATAGACTGGGTGGTTACGTTTTGTTTCAACTACAACTGTGATTGTCTTGTCCATTTTGTCAGATACAACACGTCCAACAAGAACTTTACGATTATTGCGTTCCATTGAAATTTCTCCTTCCCTAGTCTATTATTTCGCTTCAGATTGAACTGTTTTGATACGAGCGATTTGTTTTTTAACTTCTTTCAAGCGAGCTGTTTGTTCTAATTGACCAGTAGCAGCTTGGAAACGAAGTTCAAACAATTCTTTTTTCAATTCGTTTTCGCGCTTCGCGAGTTCTTCTTGAGAAAGACCACGAAGTTCTTTAACAAATTCTTTTACTTCATTAAGTTTCATGCCTTCTCCTTATTCTGCTTCACGTTTTACGAATTTACATTTAACTGGCAATTTGTGGCTAGCAAGACGAAGCGCTTCGCGAGCGATCTCTTCAGATACACCAGCAACTTCAAACATTACTTTACCACGTTTAACTGGTGCTACCCAACCTTCAGGTGCCCCTTTACCAGATCCCATACGAACCCCGATAGCTTTAGCTGTGTATGATTTGTGTGGGAAGATTTTAATCCAAACTTTACCACCACGTTTCATGTAACGAGTC
The DNA here is from genome assembly GCF_058200215.1 of Streptococcus sp. SCPM-O-B-15304 (M98). Taxonomy (NCBI): domain Bacteria; kingdom Bacillati; phylum Bacillota; class Bacilli; order Lactobacillales; family Streptococcaceae; genus Streptococcus; species Streptococcus sp. SCPM-O-B-15304 (M98). The sequence continues at coordinate 26,376 of NZ_JBYQGQ010000006.1, forward strand.
ATGGCGATACGAGCAGCTTCGATTTGGCGGTTAGTGATCCAGTGGCTAGTTGTAGCTTGAAGACCGTATTCACCGAATGCTACTTCTTTTCCACCTTTAGCTTCACCGCGCATTTTACCACGGAATTCACGACGGTGTTTAACACGTTTAGGTACTAACATTGGTTATTTACCTCCTTTAGTGTTTTTACGAGCTGGAAGAACTTCACCACGGTAGATCCATACTTTAACACCAAGTTTACCGTATGTAGTGTCTGCTTCTTCCCAAGCATAATCAATATCTGCACGAAGTGTGTGAAGTGGAACAGTTCCTTCAGAGTATCCTTCAGCACGGGCGATATCTGCACCGTTCAAACGACCTGATACTTGAGTTTTGATTCCTTTAGCTCCAGCACGCATAGCACGTTGGATTGCTTGTTTTTGTGCACGACGGAAAGCAACACGTTGCTCCAATTGACGAGCAATTCCTTCACCTACAAGGTGAGCATCCAAATCAGGTTGTTTGATTTCGATGATGTTGATGTGTACTTGTTTTCCAGTCAATTTGTTAAGTTTAGCACGGAGTGCATCAACGTTAGCGCCACCTTTACCGATAACCATACCTGGTTTAGCAGTGTGAAGTGAAACGTTAACTTTGTTTACTGCGCGTTCAATTTCAATAGTTGAAACTGCTGCGTCAGCAAGTTCTTTTTGAACGAATTTACGGATTGCAAGATCTTCATGAAGGTAATCCGCGTATTCTTTTTCAGCATACCATTTGGCATCCCAATCACGGATGATGCCGACACGCATACCAATTGGATGTACTTTTTGACCCACGATTTTACCTCCTTATTTTTCTGCAACAGCTACAGTGATGTGAGCTGTACGTTTGTTGATTGGTGAAGCTGAACCTTTCGCACGTGGACGGAAACGTTTCATAGTTGGTCCTTCGTTTGCGAATGCTTCAGATACTACCAAGTTAGCTTTATCCAAACCAAAGTTGTTTTCAGCGTTAGCTACAGCTGAGTTCAAAACTTTCAAGATGATTTCAGCAGCTTTGTTTGGAGTGAATGTCAAAATTGCGATTGCATCGGCTACGCTTTTACCACGGATGTTATCAAGAACAAGACGTGATTTACGAGGTGAAACACGTACTGTGCGAGCCATTGCTTTAGCTGAAGTAATTTCTGCCATTTATGTTCTCCTTATTTTCTACGTGTCTTCTTGTCGTCTGCGGCGTGACCTTTGTAAGTACGAGTTGGTGCAAATTCACCAAGTTTGTGACCTACCATGTCTTCTTGGATGTAAACAGGTACGTGTTTACGTCCATCATAAACTGCGATTGTGTAACCAATGAAACTTGGGAAGATCGTTGAACGACGTGACCAAGTTTTGATAACTTTTTTCTTTTCGTCGTTAGCTTGAGCTTCAACTTTTTTCATCAAATGCTCATCGACGAAAGGTCCTTTTTTAAGACTGCGTCCCATTTTTATATTTTCTCCTTTAAATTTTGTACCACAGCGGCTTGCGCTCACAAGGAGCGCTACCGAGCTGGCGGAATTTCCTAGTTGCTTAAGCGACTAGTTTTAAATTATTTCTCGTTGCGACGACGAACGATAAGTTTGTCAGATTTCGCTTTCTTGTTACGAGTTTTAAGACCAAGAGCAGGTTTGCCCCATGGAGTAGATGGTGCTTTACGACCAACTGGTGCTTTACCTTCACCACCACCGTGTGGGTGGTCGTTAGGGTTCATTACAGAACCACGAACTGTTGGGCGGATACCTTTCCAACGGCTACGTCCTGCTTTACCAAGGTTTACAAGTCCATGTTGTTCGTTTCCGACAACACCAACTGTAGCACGACAAGTTCCAAGAATCATACGAACTTCGCCTGATTGAAGACGAACAAGAACGTATTTACCTTCTTGTCCCAATACTTGAGCAGAAGCTCCAGCAGCACGAACCAATTCACCACCACGACCTGGTTTCAACTCAATGTTGTGGACCAAAGTACCAACTGGGATGTTAGCAAGTGGAAGAGCGTTACCTACTTTGATATCTGCTTCAGGACCTGAAACGATACGTTGTCCAACTTCAAGACCTTTTGGAGCGATGATGTATGCTTTCACACCGTCAGTGTAGTGTACAAGAGCGATGTTTGCAGAACGGTTTGGATCGTACTCGATAGTTTTAACAACTGCTTCAACGTTATCTTTGTTACGTTTAAAGTCAACCAAACGGTAGAAACGTTTGTGCCCACCACCTTGGTGACGAACTGTGATACGACCGTTGTTGTTACGACCAGCCTTATTCTTCAAAGCAACAAGCAAAGTTTTTTCTGGTGTGCTTGTTGTGATTTCAGCGAAATCCAAAGAAGTCATATTACGGCGACCGTTTGTTGTTGGTTTATAAACACGAATTCCCACGATATTTCCTCCTTAGATTATTCAGCTTCAGCAGCAAACAACTCGATTGCTTTTGAATCAGCTGTAAGAGTGATGATAGCTTTTTTAGTTTTGTTAGTAAAACCAGTGTAACGTCCAACACGTTTAGCTTTAGGTTTTACGTTGATTGTGTTAACATTTGCAACTTTAACACCTTCGAAAGCAGCTTCAACAGCTTGCTTGATCAAAAGTTTGTGAGCGCGAGTGTCAACTTCAAATACATATTTTCCTGCTTCAAGTTGAGCCATTGAGCTTTCAGTGATAACAGGTTTTTTGATAACATCATACAAATTCATTATGCAAGAACCTCCTCGATTTTAGAGATAGCTGCTTGAGTAACAAGAAGTTTGTCACTATTTGCGATGTCAAGAACACTTGCAGTTGTAGCAGTCGCAACTTTCACGTTTGGAAGGTTACGAGCTGAAAGAGCTGCGAATTCGTTTCCTTCTTCAAGAATAACAAGGACTTTAGAATCGATGCTCAAAGCTGCAAGAACTTTTGCAAATTCAGCAGTTTTTGGAGCTGTAAATTCAAGAGAATCAACGGCTACAAATTTGTTTTCAGCAACTTTTTCTGAGTAAACAGATTTAAGTGCAAGGCGACGAACTTTTTGAGGAAGTTTGTACGCATAGCTACGTGGAGTTGGTCCGAAGACAATTCCACCACCACGCCATTGTGGAGAGCGGATAGAACCTTGACGAGCACGTCCAGTTCCTTTTTGACGCCATGGTTTGCGTCCGCCACCTGAAACGGCTGAACGGTTTTTAACAGCGTGAGTTCCTTGACGAAGGCTAGCACGTTGGCTGATGATGACATCAAACACAACAGATTGGTTTGGTTCGATACCAAAGATTGCATCGTTAAGAACAACTTCGCCCGCTTGTTTACCAGTTTGGTCGAATAATGTTACATTTGCCATTTTGACTGTATTCCCCTTTCCTTATTATTTACCAGCTTTAACTGCTGATTTGATAGTGATAAGAGATTTCTTAGCACCTGGTACGTTACCTTTGATAAGGATAACGTTCTTTTCTGGAACAACTTGTACAACTTCAAGGTTTTGAATTGTTACACGGTCGCCACCCATACGTCCTGCAAGGTTTTTACCTTTGAATACGCGGTTAGGTGCAACAGGTCCCATAGAACCTGGACGACGGTGGTAACGAGAACCGTGAGCCATAGGTCCACGTGATTGTCCGTGGCGTTTGATAACACCTTGGAAACCTTTACCTTTAGAAGTACCAGTTACGTCAACAACATCTCCAGCTGCGAAAGTTTCAACTGTGATTTCAGCACCAACTTCCAAGCCTTCAACGTTTTTGAATTCACGAATGAAGCGCTTAGGAGCCGTGTTAGCTTTTGCTACATGTCCTTTAGCAGGTTTGTTGCTCAATACTTCGCGTTTGTCATCGAAACCGACTTGGATAGCGTTGTATCCGTCTGTTTCAACAGTTTTAACTTGAAGAACAACGTTTGGAGTTGCTTCAATAACTGTTACAGGGATCAATTCGCCAGCTTCAGTGAAGATTTGAGTCATTCCCACTTTTTTCCCTAAGATTCCTTTTGTCATGAGAAAATAGTTCCTTTTCTATATTTTTTATTCAAAAAGTTTTTAACGAGCGTTTTTTATGCTCAAGTTATCAAGCTTTAAATTAAAGTTTGATTTCTACGTTTACACCACTTGGAAGATCCAATTTCATCAAAGCGTCAACTGTTTTTTGAGTTGGGTTAACGATATCGATCAAACGTTTGTGTGTACGCATTTCAAATTGTTCGCGAGAGTCTTTGTATTTGTGAGTCGCACGAATGATTGTGTAGAGGCTACGCTCAGTTGGAAGTGGGATTGGACCCGCAACTTGTGCACCTGTACGAGTAGCTGATTCTACGATTTTTGCAGCCGCTGTGTCAAGCGTACGGTGTTCGTAAGCTTTCAAACGGATACGGATTTTTTTGTTTGCCATCTTTTTCTCCTTTTCGTCTATTTAAGATAATAGGCTAGCTCCACAAGAAAACCGACGCGCGTTGCGTGGCAATGCAACCGAGCGTGTCGCAACCTCTTGCATCAAAGCTAAAGCTGTAATTTACAGCACCATAATAGAATAACACAAAGCCCCTGCGATTGCAAGGGATTTGACAGGTTTTTTTAAATTTTTTAGATGAAACTGTTTTCTTATTCCATTTTAATAAATTTTCATATTTAAGTGCTAGATTATCTGTCTTTTCTTCTATACAATGTTAGTTTTAATTTGAAATTTATCATCTGATTGATCTACCAAGATATCAGCTCTTGACTCGGTTTCTTTATAGTATTGTAGATACTGCTCTCGTCTCATCTGCTGACTAGCCAATATAATGGATGCATCACCATTTCTCACAGTCGTATCTCGAGCTAGTCGTCTCTTTAATTCAGTCTCCTCATCCGTGTAGAAACAAATGGTTTTGTCAAAGAGTTCCTTGGGTAGAAAACCGACAGACATCCCTTCGACAATCAAAATCGTTTTTTCTCCAGATAAGATCTCACTAGCTTTCCAAGGTTCTTCTATTGTCAAGACATCCATACCCGCCTGCAGGGCGAGAATATCTCTCTGCAAACTTGCCAGTTCATGCGCTACTGGCAAACAGGCTGTCACCTTTTGGTCTGGCGCTTGCTTTGGTACTACCAGATGACGTTCAGATGTGATATAGGGATCTGTTTCTAGTAAATTTACCTTTTCAGCATCCAGTACTTGGTATAAGTCTTGAGCAAAAGTTGATTTTCCTGAAGCTCCATGGCCGTAGATACCCAGCGTTTTTACTTTTCCAGTTTCTATCTCTGAGACCAGTTGTTCTATTAAGTCTTTTTTCTTCATTCTCTCTTCACCTGTTCATAGCTTCCTTTTCCATCGTTAAGCTTGTCCCAAATGACTACCTTTCCACTTTGAAGAGACTTTTGCACATCGATAATCCGTTGGTTGGAAGAGCCACGGAACTGCAACATAAGGTTGCGTTTGCTCTTATCATAGCGGCCATCGACTAGGATATCAATCAGGGATAAAAGTTCTAGTTTATCAGGCGTCTCCAACATCATTTCTTCCCAGGTGTATCCTGTCCAAGACCAGATGTCTTTTTCTGGCAATTCCTTTCGAATGCGTTTTACAAGGGGCAAAAGAATACCTGTATTGAGGAATGGCTCTCCTCCTAGCAAAGTCAATCCTTGAACATAGGGCTGGGCTAAGTCTGCCATGATTTGTTCTTCCAATTCTGGCGTATAAGGAATTCCTGCATTAAAAGACCAGGTAGCTACATTGTAGCAACCTTCACAGTGAAACATACAGCCTGCTACATAGAGAGAATTGCGCACCCCTTCTCCATCCACAAAGTTAAAAGCCTTATAGTCAATGATACGCCCTTGACTAAGCTCCTCACTCTTCCACTCGCCTGGTTTTGGTGTATTCCATGTCATGCTTTCTACTCCAACTCTATCCAATAGCGCTCCGTTCCATTTCGAACATCCTCCAACTCTCCACCATTAGCTAAGATAACAGCTCGGCTGGCAGGATTTTCTGCGCTACAAGTCACCAGAGCACGATGGATGTTCTTTTCTTTAGCCACTTGTAGACCTTGACGGAGAGCTTCCTTGGCGTAGCCCTTGCCTCTTTCGGAAGGGCGGATAGAATAGCCAATATGGCCAGCATGATTCAGCAAGCCCTCATTTAGTCTCAGCCGTAGATTCAAAAAACCTAAAGCACGGCCTGATTCATCAAACAAAACGAACTGAATTGATGGAACGCGATTTTCCAGCAATCCTATTCCCATTTCTTTATTTCGGCCAGTTTCTAGCCAGTCCTCGTAAGAGAAATTCTCAATATCCCAAAATCCGCCATTGTGGGTCGATTGGGTCTCTTCAAACTCCTCTATCATATCTACAACAGCTTCCTTATCTGCCAATCTTGGTCTGCGTAATATCATCTTTACCTCCAACTAAGAGAAAAGCGAGAGCGGACTCTCACTTTTTCTTATTCTTATTTAAAAATTGCTCTCTTAGGCTAGCCACTCGGTCTTTTTTATTGACTCCACCCTTTGAATGTTTTTCGTGGAATCGTTGTACCAAGGCCTTGCCCTTATCATCTAATTGATATTTGCCCATTCTATCTCTTTCTAATTTCTTACTTCATGCCCTGCTGTTTTAATAGTAGAACCGTTCATATGTTTGACACGCGCAGCAATTTCCTTGTGACGTCCATTAACCATCGGACGCGCTTGCGGATTTCCAAGATAGCCACAGGTCCGTTTAACAACATCTACTGTTTTAGGATCACTATTGCCACAGTTAGGACATGCAAAACCTCTCTCAGTTGGATCAAAATCTCCTTCAAAATCACACTTGTAGCAACGATCAATCGGAGTATTAGTTCCTAGATAACCTACTCGATCATAAGCATAGTCCCAAACAGCTTCCAAGGCCTTTGGATTTTGTTGAAGAACTGGATACTCACAGTAGTGGATAAAGCCACCTGATGCACCCGCTTCTGGATAAACCTTCTCGAACTCCAATTTTTCAAAAGGAGTTGGATTTTTACGTACATCATAATGGAAGGAATTTGTGTAGTATTCTTTATCAGTAATGTCTGGAATAGAGCCAAATTTCTCTGTATCCAGGCGACAGAAGCGGTCTGTTAAACTTTCAGATGGTGTCGAATAAATAGAGAAATGATAACCATATTGGTCAGACCACTCTTCTACGCGACGTTTCATATCGCGAATAATATCAAGGGTGAACTCTTTGGCTTCCGGATTGTTTTCCCAATTACTACCAAAGAAGACAGTCGCCACTTCATACAAGCCGATATAGCCCAGAGAAATAGTTGCACGGCGATTCTTGAAGAGTTGATCAACACTTTCTTCTTTTCCAAGACGGCGTCCGAAGGCTCCATATTGATAAAGAATTGGTGCATTAGCTGGAGTGGCTTCCTTGGTTCTTTCCACACGATAAACCAAGGCATCTTCTGCGATATTCATACGCTCATTGAAGATTTCCCAGAACTTGTTCATGTCTCCTTCGGATTCAAGAGCGATACGAGGAAGATTGACCGTCACTACACCTAGGTTCATCCGACCAGAATTGACTTCTACTCCATTTTCATCCTTCCATCCTTGAAGGAAAGAACGACAACCCATCGGTACCTTGAAAGAACCAGTCAACTCGACAATCTTATCGTAAGATAAAACATCCGGATACATGCGCTTAGTTGCGCACTCAAGAGCCAACTGCTTGATGTCGTAGTTAGGAGAGCCTTCCTCTAAGTTAAGACCTCTTTTAAGAGTAAAGATGAGTTTAGGGAAGATGGCTGTACGGTGTTCTGAACCAAGCCCCTTGATACGAATGTTCAGGATTGCCTTTTGAATTTCGCGTTCAAAACGATTGGTTCCTAGACCGAAACCAAGGGAAGTAAAGGGTGTTTGCCCATTTGATGTAAAGAGAGTGTTAATCTCGTACTCTAAAGATTGCATGGCATCATAGATGTCTTTTTGAGTTTTCTTCCAGGCGTATTCTTCGCGTTTATCAGGTAGAACCCATTCCTCAGCATCTTTGAGGTGTTTTTGGTAATTTTTTTCTGCATAAGGAGCCAAGACTTCATCAATACGGTCTGCTGAACAGCCTCCATACTGACTTGATGCAACGTTGGCGATGATTTGTGAAATCTGCGCTGTCGCAGTTTGGATAGACTTCGGACTCTCTACCTCAGCATTCCCAATCTTAAAACCATTTTCCAACATGCCCTTGAAATCAATCAGACAGCAGTTGGTCATCGGGGTGTAAGGGCTATAGTCCAAATCGTGATAGTGGATATCCCCTTTTTGGTGGGCATTAGCTACATGCTTAGGAAGCATTTGAAGACCGATGGATTTTCCAACAATTCCTGCCGTCAAATCACGCTGGGTATTAAAAACATCACTATCTTTATTAGCATTCTCATTGACAACTGCCTGGTCTTTGTTGAGAAGTTTATGGATACTGAAGTTGATATCTGTTGCTTTTGAGCGCTCAAAATCCCTTTGAGTTCGGTAAGTGATATATTCCTCTGCCAAGGCATATTCTTTAGCTTCCAATAACTCATGTTCTACGATATTTTGGATTTCATAGATTTTTACACCTTGAGGAAAGCGACTATGAATCTCTTCTACAATACGTTCAACTAGAGTATTAAGACGCTTTTCGACCAAGGGGGTTACATCCATGACTTTTTCCGCAGCCTTGTGCAAGGCTTTGTCAATCTTATCTACATCAAAAATGACGCGTCTACCGTCACGCTTTTCGACGAATAAGGTTGGATCAGGGTTTGTTTTCTCTTCTAATACAATCATATCCAGGCTCTTTTCTTAAATTTTCTTTCTTAAAGTATTATATCACTATAAAAATAAAAATCAATATCTAGTAGCAAAATTCATATTTTCATAAAATTTACACTAGATATTGATTATTTTATTTTAATTTGTAAAGTTTAAAGTCTTTGAATTCACTTTGAACTGGTTGATAACTTTCTGCCAGAAGCTGTTCTACTTCTGTCCAGAGAGCTGTTTTGGTATTGACCACAATCACTTTAGGCTGATTATCACGTAAATCATTGACAAGTTTGCTACGATTTGCATCAAGGCCAGTATATAATTTTGGTGATAACAACTGACTAGCTGCTAAACGTTCACTAGTCTTATAACCATTAGTAAGATCATCCCATATATAAATACGATCTGTTGCCTGTGTTTGTCCTTTAACCGTAGTTTCTATACGAGTTCGTTCTTGATATTGTTCTGAGTGAAGAACATAACGAGCTACCAGAGGAGCAAAAAATAGGTAGGCCAAAGCTAACACTGGCAAATAGACATTACCCTGAAGAAATATTGCCCATATTGAAGGTACTTCTCGATGTCTTCTACGGCGATTGGCTCCTTCTAATTCCCCAGTTCGAATGTGAGTCAATAGAAGAATGGACAAGAAAGGAAGAAAAGTAGCTAGACGACTACCGTGAATCGGTTCTGTAGAGAAAATTTCCAATCCTAGTAACAATAGGATTGCTACTGAAGCAAAAATAGATAAGACGTATTGCTTGCTTGGCTTAGACTGGAAAAGCCCTGTAAATACGAATCTTAATCCTCCAAGACCAATTGTTAACAATCCATAAAAAAGGAGGTTGTCTAGCAAGAACGGATCGGACATAAACTTCAAACTATCTACTGGATAGAGAATTTGACTAATAGCATTCCCGAAACTCCCATTATAAGCCGTATAGTAACCAATTGGATAAAAGAAAAGTGAGAACCCAAGACCAGCTGCAAAGAATTGATAGAGTCCATGAATCAAGCGACCACGCCCGATATTAAAGGCTAACAAAGCAAAGAACAAGACCAGAGCATATAGAGCTGTGACTAGAGGGGCAAAGAAAAATGCTAGAGCCAGGCTAATCCCAATACGCACAAAACCTTTGTCATGATTATACTCTACCAAATACCTTGTTACTAAACTGAGAGCGTAAAATAGGAATGGAAGGGCCAAAATGGTGGCATAGCCACCGCCAAAGCTAAGTCCTCCAGCAAGAAGATAAAAGATAGTCAATACTTGTTGCGACTGCTTGTTCTCCTCCGTCAAGGTATAAGTTGAACGGAAAAGAAAAATCCCAGCACCCACTAGAGCAAGCCAAGTAAAGGCTGCAAACAAAATACTACCCTTGCTTAGATACTGTAAAAAGTAATAGAGAAGACCACTCGTTCCAAAATAGTCTGTGTAGATATCTCCACCCTGGTGCATCGCCCATCCCATATAAAAATCTTGTGCCTGCTCTGAGCTAGTTAGTCCTAGCAAAAAAGGAAGAACTACAGATACAAGTACAACTAGAGTGCTCCAGATTAGGATCTTAAATAATGGTAAGGGAGCAAACGGACTTGAATCATCCTCGAAGCGCTCCTCTCTTCCAACTAAATCATCCTGAATTCCCGTCCAAGATGGAGTTGGTTCCTCTTCTAATCTGCCATATACGTTCATTCATTCTCTCCTATGTTTTAATTTGTTCTAGTATATCAAAAAGTCTAGAGCTTGTCAGCCTGTGGTGGCCATTTGTCTAACTTTTGACAGAGATTAGCGAAGCGCTCAATCTCATAAAAACGATGATAGGAAGCATTTTTATAGTGGTCTAAAAAATTTTTTTCTTCTACCGTCAGCATAATCATTCCTCCTTTTCTCTTTATTCGAAAATAGAGGACGATTCTATCAAAAAAGCTGAATTCCCTAAAAGAGAATTCAGCACTTTGTCTTTATACTAATTCAAACCACGTCAGCGTCGCCTTACCGTACTCAAGTACAGCTTGCGGCTAGCTTCCTAGTTTGCTCTTTGATTTTCATTGAGTATTAGTCAGCCTTTTTTTCTAAGTTTTTTGAAATGCTACGATTTTTACCTTCCAGATACACCATCAAAATAGAGATATCTGCTGGGTTAACCCCAGAAATACGGCTAGCTTGACCGATGGTTTCTGGATTGATGAGTTTGAACTTCTGGCGAGCCTCAGTCGCAATCGAGTCAATATCATCCCAATCGATGTTGGCTGGAATCCGTTTTTCTTCCATGCGTTTCATCTTGGCAACTTGATCCATGGCTTTTGAAATGTAACCTTCGTACTTGATTTCTGTTTCAATCAATTCGATAATCTTGTCATCTAACTCTTCAGCAGCAGGTCCGATGAAGGCAACCACATCTTGGTAAGAGACTTCTGGACGACGGAGGAATTCCTTGGCAGTGACTGCATCAGTCAATGGTTTGAATCCCATCGCTTCAACCTTGGCGTTAGTTTCCTTGACCGGCTTGAGTTTGATGCTGTCTAGGCGTTTCATCTCATTGTCAAATTGATTTTTCTTGATCTCAAAGCGTGCCCAACGTTCATCATCAACAAGCCCAATCTCTCGTCCCATCTCAGTCAAGCGCATATCGGCATTATCATGACGGAGGATGAGACGGTATTCAGCACGACTGGTCAAGAGACGGTAGGGTTCAATGGTACCCTTTGTTACCAAGTCGTCAATCATCACTCCGATATAACCGTCGCTTCGTTTCAGAATCAACTCAGGCTTGCCTTGGATTTTCAGAGCCGCATTGATACCCGCGATAATCCCTTGACCAGCAGCTTCCTCATATCCTGATGTACCATTTGTCTGACCAGCTGTGAAAAGTCCTGAGATTTTCTTGGTTTCCAGAGTCGCACGCAATTGATGAGGCAAGACCATGTCGTACTCGATAGCATAACCAGTTCGCATCATCTCTGCATTTTCCAAACCTTTGATGGAATGTACCAAGTCACGTTGCACATCCTCAGGAAGGCTGGTTGAGAGACCTTGGACATAAACTTCTTCTGTATTGCGACCTTCTGGCTCTAGGAAGAGTTGGTGGCGTTCCTTGTCCGCAAAACGCACAATCTTGTCCTCAATTGACGGACAGTAGCGAGGCCCCACTCCCTTGACCACACCTGTAAACATAGGCGCACGGTGGAGATTGTTTTGGATAATCTCATGGCTGGTACCATTGGTGTAAGTCAACCAACATGGCACTTGGTCTTTGACATAATCTTCATCACGTGAAGTATATGAGAAGTGATTAGGCGCTTCGTCTCCTGGCTGAATCTCTGTCACATCGTAGTTGATAGAGGAAGCCTTGACACGTGGAGGTGTTCCTGTCTTGAAACGACCGATCTCGAGGCCCAATTCCTTGAGATTGTCAGCTAGGTTAATAGAAGCCAGACTGTGGTTAGGTCCTGATGAATACTTGAGATCTCCGATGATGATTTCCCCACGGAGGGCAGTCCCTGTGGTCACGATAACGGCCTTGGCAGCATATTCTTGATGGGTCGCTGTACGCACACCGACAACCTTGCCATCTTCCACCAAAATCTCATCAATCATGGTTTGACGAAGGGTGAGATTTTCTTGATTTTCAACGGTCTTGCGCATTTCCTTAGAGTAGAGTTCCTTGTCAGCTTGCGCACGAAGGGCACGAACAGCTGGACCTTTCCCAGTGTTAAGCATCTTCATCTGGATGTAAGTCTTGTCAATGGTCTTGGCCATTTCGCCACCAAGGGCATCCACTTCACGCACGACAATCCCCTTGGCAGAACCACCGATAGAGGGATTACATGGCATGAAAGCCAACATTTCAATGTTAATAGTCGCAAGCAAGACCTTGCAGCCCATACGGCTGGCTGCCAGGGATGCTTCTACCCCTGCATGTCCCGCTCCGATTACAATGATATCGTATTCTTCCGTAAAATTATAAGTCATTTCTTAACCTTTCAAAAATTTCTCGCAAATAAGGAACTAACTTCTCCTCCTCTAGAGCTTGATCCATAGTAACCCATTTAAAGTGTGTATGCTCTTCAGGATCTAATCTGATAATTGGCTTCTCCCCAACCCACTCCGCCTTATAAACTAAGCGAGTAAAGACAGTATCCTTAGAGGTATCCAGTTGACTATCTTCGTGAAGAAGTTTGAGCGAACTGCTATCTAGCCTAATTCCCGCTTCTTCAATGCATTCTCTAAGAGCTCCATCTCGCGGAAGTTCACCCTTTTCAACCCCGCCACCAGGAATATCCCAGTAAGTCGGATAAACGTTGGGTTGTCCTCTTTTAATTTCCGAACGCTGAATGAGTAAATAATCACCACCACTATGAACAAGTACATGGGCAATAAGCTTAACCATCATTTTCTCTCCTATTCGTTAAGATGGATGTGTCGTAATTGTCCGTCCCAATCTGGTAGGGCTGTCTTTAAAAAGGCTGGAACCAGCTGAATATCCTCAAGCTTGTCCAAGTCAATCCACTCACAGGGTTGCGTTTTCTCATCTTCCTGCATGGTCAACGGGGCATCTTCAAGCAAATCCACTAGATAATGAAACTCGATATTGTGATAATAGACACCGTCTTGTTCAAAACGATTTTCAACTACAAAAGCTAGTTGCCCAGCTTGAGCTTTGACACCCAGTTCTTCCCTCACTTCACGGACTACCGCATCTTCCGTTCTCTCATTGACTTGAATCGCACCACCAATAGTGTAATACTTGCCCTTGTCTTTGGTAACTAGAAGCTTGTGATTTTGGACAATCAAGGCTGTCGCCCGAACGCCAAAAACAGTATTTCCCACTTTTGTCCGAAAGTCTTGTTGAGTCATTTTTATCCTTTCCCTTAAACGACACAAAAACAGTCAAAACTCCAAAGAAGTGCAGGACAAAAAAGCCTGCAACATCCATGAGCTTTGACCATCATTTCTATTGCTTTTATTATTGTAGCAAAATGAGAACATTTGTCAATCTAAATGTACTATGATTGGCGAATTGCTTCAAAAGCTCCTTGGTCAATCTCAACTGGCTCAGAGAAAGCATCCAGAACAATCCCTCTCACAGGAAAACTCTCTATCCCTTCCGCTGCAAACAAACAGTCCGTAAGAGATAATTGCAACCAAGAAAAGCGGTCGTAATAGTCTTTGGGGATGTCTTGAGTTTCTGAGAAGCAAGGATAAAAGTAGTCATCTCCCTTTTGCAGAATATCCGGCTTTAGGCGAGCACCTTCTTGTCCGTCACTCCCATCCATCAGAGAAGGATTGAAGGGAACCCAGACTTTAGCCTGCTTCAATTCCTTAAACAAGGCCTCTATCGACTCTGTCGTTTTCTCCCTCAAATACTCTTTTTTATAGTCCGAAAGAGTCATTATCTTATCTTTTTTAGGCGTTTTCTTCTTAAAAAATTGAAACATTCTCATTCCTCTTAGAACATCTTTAAATGTATTGACAAACCTTGCCATCACGGTAGGCATTGTCAATCAAGCCACCACCGAGACACTCTTCACCGTCATAAAAGACAACTGCCTGTCCTGGTGTAATGGCGCGTTGCGGTTCTGCAAAAATGACCTCTGCCTTGTCTCCTTTGACATGAACCGTTACCTTCGAGTCAGGCTGACGGTAGCGGAATTTAGCCGTGCATTCGAGCGTAAATTCCTCTGGCATGTCACGAGTAAAATGAACTTGACTAGCCTCAAGACTGGTTGACATGAGCGAATCATGGTAGAAACCTTGGCCGACATAGAGGATATTCTTGCTTAGATCTTTTCCGACAACGAACCAAGGGGCATTATCCCCACCGTGTTGACCACCGATACCAAGTCCTCCACGCTGACCAATCGTATAATACATAAGGCCTGCATGCTCACCCATATCGCGACCATCTACAGTCATCATACGACCAGGTTGGGCTGGTAGGTAATTGCTGAGAAATTCTTTAAAATTCTTTTCTCCGATAAAGCAAATCCCTGTCGAGTCTTTCTTCTTAGCAGTCGCAAGTCCTGCTTCTTCAGCTATTTTTCGTACTTCAGGTTTTTCCAAATGTCCTAGTGGGAACATGGTTTTTTGGAGTTGTTCTTGTGAAAGTTGGCTGAGGAAATAGGTCTGGTCCTTGCCATTGTCCACGCCACGAAGCATGTGAACGATGCCATCCTCATCACACGCTACTCGAGCATAATGCCCCGTCGCTACATAGTCTGCACCCAAGGTCATGGCATAGTCCAAAAAGGCCTTGAACTTAATTTCCTTGTTACACATCACATCTGGATTTGGTGTGCGTCCTGCACGGTATTCCGCTAGGAAATACTCAAAAACTCGGTCCCAGTACTCTTTTTCAAAGTTGACAGAGTAGTAAGGAATACCGATCTGGTCTGCCACCGCAGCCACATCCTTGTAATCTTCGGTCGCCGTACAGACGCCATTTTCATCTGTGTCATCCCAGTTCTTCATGAAGATACCGATCACATCATAGCCCTGCTCCTTGAGCAAAAGAGCCGTCACCGACGAATCAACACCACCACTCATCCCCACGACAACACGTGTTTTAGAGTTATCACTCATGGTAGTTCTCCCATCTATTCGTTTATCCACGATTGAAGGTCGTGTGTGCTTAACGATTGAAGGTCGTTTGAGCAGTTTTCATTATAACATGCTTGGTTGGAGAAGACAAGAAAGAGGCTGATAATCTACCAACCTTTGGCATAAAACACTTTTTCATTCCAAACTATTCTTTATAGAAAAAACTCCTATAAATTCGAGCAATAGTTAAAATACAAACAAATATAATTCCCAAAATAGATAATACTATTTTCACAAAACTCATTTCAGAACCTATAACATATATATGAAAAAGAGGGGCTAGTCCTACACATAGAGACAATAGATAACTAATAAATCTTATCTCACCAATTCCTGCAAAAAAATGTTTCATTTTAACTATCCCAATTTTACCTTTCATCTTTATAATCCACTAACAAATCTATTGACTTCTCTTTTTTTTGAAAAATCTTGATAGCAAATTTACTCCACTTAAAGACACTAAGATTTCAATCGTCAGAATTTCTCCAAGAAAAAATGCAAACTGACAAAATTCCTGCTAAAACACTATACTCCTAGCAAATAGAGAGTCAGCAAAAATAAAACAACCGAAATTGGCAGAAAAGCAGCTCGATTTGTTTTACAAAAAATGGCATAACAAAGACTACCTATCGAAAACGTCATAATAACTTCAATAGTTATCTTTAGAGCAGGGTAATATATATTTTTAATAAAAAGAATTAAAAGGATAAAAAATACCAATGAACAAAGAACGGATTTGATATAAAATTTTAAATGAATCATAATTTATTTTTTAGATTCTACCTACTATAGATAAAATCACCTTTCTTATTTTCTTCTCATGATATCCACTTTAATGTCTTGATTAGAACTTCTATGAATATAAATATGGTAAATGAAAAATCAGGATTCTAACTAAAAGCAATTGATGAAATAAGCAAATCTTACAGCAAATTAAATTTATCCAGAAGCTCTCATGTAATGATTTTAAATCCTAATGAATCTAATCAATGCAGATTTTATTTTGACAGTAGTTCTATAACAACTCTAAATAACACTGGGGTTGCTAGAATCAAAACAACCCCTGCCACAAAGACAATGATTACCCGAAATAGATCTTTATTTTTACGCATTGAAACAACCTCCAATCTATTATTTTTTAGCTACATGATATCTCTTATTTACTTTCTATATTCTTATGATACAATATGTTTAATAGAATTCAATTTATTGTTAACTTTTTTCACGAAAAGGAGAACATCATGCGCTATGATTTCGGGAAAGTATATAAAGACATACGTGAGTCAAAAGGATTGACCCAAGAAGAGGTCTGTGGAAATGTCCTTTCAAGAACCAGCCTTTCCAAGTTTGAAAGTGGCAAGGCAACTCCCAAATATGAAAATATGGAGTTTCTTCTCCGTCAAATCAATATGAGTTTTGAAGAGTTTGAATACATCTGCCATCTCTATCAGCCGAGTCAACGGACAGAAATCATGCAAACCTATCTCAATACGAGTTCCATCTTTGGTACCAGTAGTCTAATCAATTTATTTGAAACATGCCAAGACTATCTCAAGATCCATCACGATCTCCCTATAGAGGAAATCAAAGATATGCTGGAAGTTGTCATTTATATCCGTCAACATGGAACAGGACAACTTTCAATCCAAGTGGAACAAACGGTCAAAAAGCTTTGGGAAAAAATTGAAAAACAAGATACATGGTATGAAAGCGACCTAAAAATCCTCAACACCATACTTTTTAGCTTTCCCATCGAACACCTCCACCTCATCACTGAAAAGATCTTGCAGCGCTTGGAAGAATATAAAAACTATCGACATTTATATGAATTACGAATGACAATCCTACTCAATCTGTCCACCATCTACTTGTACAATCAAGATAAAAATACCTGTCAACAAATCTGCTACACCTTACTAGAGGATGCCAAGAAAAAGAAAAGATACGATATTTTGGCAATCACTTATGTTCGAATAGGTATTTGCACTAGTAAGGATCATCTTATTCAAAAGGGCTTCTCCCTTCTGGAGTTAACTGATGAAACCTCAATGCTATCTCACCTCAAAAAGGAAGTAGAGACCTGTTATCAAGCAAAGGAAATATAAAAAAAGTCGAGGAGATCCCTCGACTTTTGCATCTTATTTTGTTCGTCAGTTCTTAGTACCAACCGTTGTTAAGCCAGAAGTTCTTAGCAGCTGTCCATGAACCGTAACGTCCTGCTACATAAGCGTCTGCTACACGTTCTTGGTTTTCTGCTGAGTAGTCACCGTTCAAGTATGAATCTGTCAATTGGTAACGTCCGATGTAACGTCCGTTTGTAGCTGTGTAGCTACCGCCTGATTCTTTTTGAGCGATCCATTCTTTAGCTTCTGCTTCAGATCCGCTTACAGTTGAAGTTGATGCTGAAGTTTCTGTTGTAGCAACAGTTTCTTCTGCTACAGTTACGCTTGCTGCTGGTGCTTCATAAGTTGTTGTTTCAGTAGCTGCAGGTGCTGCTACTGGAGCTTCTGCTGTCGCAGCTGAAGTAGTTGAAGTTGCTGGTGCTTCACCATCAATCACCAATACTTGGTCTACATAGATCAAATGAATATCTTTAATCTTATTTTTTTCTGCCAATTTTTCAACAGTTGTATTGTATTTTTCAGCGATTCCTGATAGAGTGTCACCTGATTTTACTGTGTAAGTTGTTGTTTCTTGTGCAAAAGTAAGTGATGGTGCAAGGAAAGCAAGCGCTGCTGCTACTCCTACAAGTCCTGTTTTAATTTTGTTAGTTGTTGATTTCATATTAAAAGATTCTCCTTCTTTCTTATATTTCCATCATACCCTACTATTATTACTGTTTCTTGACGGTTTTATGTAGAAATGTTACAAGACTATGTTTTATTTCACTTAAATAGCCTCTTTTTGTTACAAAAGGCTTGATTTTATAGGCTTTATGAGGATTTTAGATATTTTATCATGGAATTGAGCGCTTGCATCTAATCTTTGATATAATAGAGTTAAGAATCTTTTTAAGGGGAAACAGATGCAATCACTTCGTTTTCAATCTGTCTTTGATATCATTGGGCCAGTCATGATTGGCCCATCTAGTAGTCACACGGCAGGAGCTGTTCGTATCGGTAAAATCGTCTCTTCTATCTTTGACGATACTCCAACCGAGGTCGAGTTCCAGCTTTTTAATTCTTTTGCAAAAACCTATCGCGGGCACGGAACTGACCTAGCCCTTGTCGCTGGAATCTTGGGAATGGACACAGATGATCCAGAAATTCCAAATAGTTTAGAAATTGCCCACAAGCGTGGCATCAAAATTGTCTGGACTATCCAGAAAGACAGTAACGCCCCTCACCCAAATACTACGAAAATCACTGTTAAGAATGAGCACAAGACCATCAGTGTGACAGGAATTTCAATCGGTGGTGGAAATATCCAGGTAACAGAGCTCAATGGCTTTGCCGTATCTCTCAACATGAATACCCCTACCATTATCATCGTTCATCAGGATGTTCCTGGTATGATTGCTCATGTAACAGAGGCCCTCTCTCGCTTTGACATTAACATCGCCCAAATGAATGTAACCCGAGAAAAAGCTGGTGAGAAAGCCATTATGATTATCGAAGTTGATAGTCGCAACTGTGATGAATCTATCGAAGAGATTCGTAAAATTCCTCATTTGCATAATGTCAATTTCTTTCAATAGGAGAAAATATGTTTTACTCTATCAAAGAATTAGTCGAACAAGCCGAACTTGATTTTCAAGGCAATGTTGCTGAGCTCATGATTACGACCGAGTTTGAGCTAACAGGTCGTGAACGTGAAGAAGTTCTCCTTCTCATGGAGCGCAACCTTGAAGTCATGAAAGCTTCAGTTGAGCTTGGTCTTAGTGAAAAGAAATCTCGTAGCGGTTTGACAGGTGGAGATGCTGCCAAGCTTGACCACTACATCAAAAAAGGAAAGACCCTATCAGACTTCACTGTCTTGTCTGCAGCTCGTAATGCTATCGCCGTTAATGAACACAATGCCAAGATGGGGCTGGTCTGTGCGACACCTACTGCTGGTAGTGCAGGCTGCCTTCCAGCCGTTCTCACTGCTGCTATTCAAAAGTTGGATTTAACTCATGAACAACAACTAGACTTCTTATTCGCTGCAGGTGCTTTTGGACTCGTGATTGCTAACAACGCTTCTATCTCGGGAGCCGAAGGTGGCTGCCAGGCCGAAGTCGGTTCAGCTTCAGCCATGAGTGCCGCTGCCCTAACTCTAGCTGCAGGCGGAACGCCTTATCAAGCGAGCCAGGCTATCGCCTTCGTTATCAAAAACATGCTCGGTCTCATTTGCGACCCAGTTGCAGGTTTGGTTGAAGTTCCTTGCGTCAAGCGGAATGCCATGGGAGCAAGCTTTGCCTTCATCGCAGCCGACATGGCTTTAGCTGGTATCGAATCGAAAATTCCAGTTGATGAGGTCATTGACGTCATGTATCAAGTAGGATCTAGCTTACCAACTGCCTTTCGTGAAACTGCTGAAGGGGGGCTCGCTGCCACACCTACAGGTCGTCGCCTTCAAAAAGAAATCTTCGGCGAATAATTTCATCATTATGAGGAGAATCAATGTCATCTATATCTGCTATCTTTTTTGACTTAGATGGAACGCTAGTTGATAGTTCTATCGGTATCCATAATGGTTTCACCTATACCTTTGACCAACTTGGAGTTTCTAGTCCTGGTGCCAAAACCATTCGAGGTTTTATGGGGCCCCCACTAGAAACCAGCTTTGCTAGTTGTTTGCCAGCTGAGCAGATAGAGGAAGCCATCCAGCTCTATCGTTCTTATTATAAGGAAAAGGGTGTGTACGAAGCCCAACTCTTTCCACATATCAAAGATTTACTTGTAGAACTAGCTGAGCATTATCCTCTTTATATCACTACTACGAAGAATACACCAACCGCAGTTGACATGACTAGCAATTTTGGGATTGACCACTTCTTTGATGGCATTTATGGTTCAAACCCTCAAGCACTACACAAGGCAGATGTCATCCGTCAAGCTTTGACAACTCATAACTTGGAGCCAGAAACAGTCGTTATTATTGGAGATACCAAGTTTGATATGATTGGTGCCAAAGAAACTGGCTTAAAAAAACTAGCAGTTACTTGGGGATTCGGTGAGGAGAAAGACCTCATGGGCTATAATCCTGACTGGATTGCTCACCACCCAACAGACATTTTACACCATCTACAATTAAAACGTTAAACAAAAGACTCCCAGCCTAAAAGTTAGGTTTGGGAGCTTTTTGTCTGATCATAATGAGGAGAATGACATTCCCCGTATTCGTCCAATTATTCAAAAGGGGAAACTTCTTCGCTTTCAACTTCTTTAGGTCTATTGATTGTTACTATTTCTACTTCCTTACTTGGCATGGCTAGCAGAACTAATAGAGCAAAACGTCCAACCATTGGAACAAAGTGAAGGAAGATAAAGGCCCAGTGGAAACCTCCATCACGCAAACGGCGAATCTTTAACGCTAAAGTAGGCAACAAAAGGAGTAGAGCCAAAATGGCATAAATACTGACAACCAATATAACTAAAGTAAAGTTCAGAGAAGGACCTTGGTTTATTTCTTTATTGAAGATAAGGATATACAGGGGGAGGAACAAGATATGATTCATCAGCCAAACCCACCAATACTCTGGACGTGTTGAGCGTCCTACAAAATCTACATAACCTTTTAAAAAATTTATATAAGCCCTAAACAAGATATTTCTCCTTTTTAACAACTGTATACTATAAAGTAGCCTCATTGTTCTAAAACACTCCCAAATCTATTTTTAGATATGGGAGTGTTAGATATTTACTTAACAATATAAAGAAAACTCTAAAACAGTTTCACTTGTAAAACCTGAACTTCTTAGTTTTTGTCTGATTCTTCGAATGGTGAAACTTCTACAACTTCTTCAGTTTCATTGATGGTCACTACTTCTACTTGTTTCGTTGGCATAGCTAACAAAACTAAAAGAGCAAGAGGTCCAACCATGGGAATAAAAATGATAAAGATTAGAGCCCAGTGGAAACCAGCATCACGTAGTCGACGAACTGTCAATGCAAGTCCAGGTAAGAAAAGTGCTATACCGAAGATCATATAGATAATAGCAATTCCACCCAAGGCCATAAGAGCCGCCTCATTTCTTGGATTTGCTAGTGCCTTAAAATATACTGAGTAAAAAGGGACAAGGAGAATCATATTTCCTAGCCAAATCCACCAATACTCTGAGCGTGTTGAACGGCCTGTAAAATCTACATAACCTTTAAAGAAATTCTTATATGCGTTAATCATAAGTTACTCCCTATTTTTTTAATTCATACGAAATGAAAATGAAAGAGCAAATTAGAAAGTTCGTTATAAACCATATCTAAGTACAGTCAAACGATGCAGACCTCATTTACTTTGATTTTCAAATAGTATAAATTTAGTTTACCATAAATGTTCAACAATGACAAGTTTGTTTAAAAATTGGTAAAGGAGTAGCAGTTATCAAGAAAAGGTATAATTCCACTCACCTCTAACATGAAGCTAGGAATCATACCTTTTTTCTTTTTTAATGAATGTGAGTTGTTTCGTTTGCAAAACCGATAATAGCTTGCTTCAACTCTGAACCTTGCAAGGCACGGAATTCTTCAATCTTTTGATTGATGACTTCAAGTGGCATGACATTAACCTTACCAACAAAAATCTTATCCATGACTTGATTATCAACTAATTCAGTAGATACCAACAACTCCTCATAGAGTTTCTCACCTGGACGAATCCCCACTTCTACAATCGGAATTTCATTTTCAGTACGTCCGCTGAGAAGAACCATTTTCTTGGCCAAATCATAAATCTTAACTGGTTTGCCCATATCAAGGATAAAGACTTCTCCATCTTTAGCATAAGCTCCTGCATGGATCACCAAACGGCTAGCTTCTGGAATGGTCATAAAGTACCGAGTCATACGGAAGTCCGTCACAGTCACTGGACCACCCTCTGCAATCTGACGCTCAAATACTGGAATCACACTACCACGGCTACCAAGAACATTCCCAAAACGAACCGCACAATAGGTAGACTGACTACGTTGGTTGAATCCTGTAACAATCAACTCTGCCACACGCTTGGTAGCTCCCATTACGTTTGGTGGATTAACGGCCTTATCGGTCGAAATCATAACCATCTTCGGTACCTTAGCGGCGTCAACTGCCTTGGCAACATTGTAAGTTCCAAGGATATTATTTTTAAAGGCTTCTTTTGGATTACGTTCCATCATTGGCACGTGCTTATGGGCAGCAGCGTGGTAAACAATGGCTGGTTGGTACTGCTCAAATACTTGAAGTAAGCGATCGTAGTCTTGGATGTCTGCAATCACAGGAACATAGTCAATTCCTTGGAAGCTACGAATCAATTCATGATAGATCAGATAAATAGAGTTTTCCCCATGCCCCAAGAGAACCACGCGCTCTGGATTAAAGCGACTAACCTGACGGCAAATCTCAGACCCGATAGAACCTCCTGCACCTGTCACCAAGATAGTTTTTCCAGTAATTTCTGAGCCTAGGCGTGACTCATCTAGTTGAATTTCTTTACGTCCCAAAAGGTCCGTAATATCGATTTTTTGGAAACCACCTACCTGAGGATGCAATCCTTGTACAACTGACTCAATCTTGGGCATCTTATAACACTTCAAGCCAAGTTGGTTACACATTTTTAGGATACGCTCATACTCTGATGGATCGAGAGAAGGAATCGCAACGATAACTTTTTCAATCTGATGACGTTTAGAGAGTTCTGGCAACTGTTCATAAGATCCTAAGACTGGGATTCCACCTAGTTTTTGACCTTTTTTCTTTTCATCATTATCCAAAATACCCACTAACTCAAGATCACTCGTAGGATGTTGGTAGCTGTTCATAAAGAGAGCTCCACCGTCTCCCGCACCAATCAAGAAGGTACGACGATGTTCCCCTTCTCCATCACCCTTTTTGCGTCTTGAATAGATCAACTGCCAAGTAATACGTGGGAGCAAGATCAAGAAGGTGCTGAGCAAGATAAAGAGAACGATGAAACGCACAGAGAATAGTGGCAAGAAGGCATAGCAAAGGAGATAGGACAAGACACTGCTGACACTTACTCCAATGAATATCTTCATAAAGTCTGTGATTTTGCTATAACGACTAATGCTAGCATTGAGCCCCCAGAATCCAATCATGATTTGATAGAAAAGGAAGGTCAAGCTTGTATAGATGACATAGTCCACAGGAGCTGGATTGATCAGTCCATAAAACAAGATATAAGAAACAATAATTGAGGAAATCATGCTGGCAGCATCAAAAATCCCCCAAAAGACTTGTTTCTGTTGTTTATTTAATACTTCAACCAGATCAATTACATAATCTGTCATTTTTTTATTCATGTGAATGGTATCCTCCTACACAAAATCACATTTTCTAGTAATTACAAGACATTTTTTAAAACTAATTAGCTATTTACTTTTTCTCAATAGTTTTAAAAAGATAAACTGTCGGACAAAGCCTGGACATAGGGCAACGACAACTTGGATTAAAACACTTTTCAGATATTCACCATAAGAAATCTGTCCACGCGCGTGCATTCTTTGACGTGCCTGGCGATAGAGTTTAAGATAGCGAAGGCCACCACGGCGTTCAAACATCCCTGCTCCCACGCGTACCTTACAAAGAATCTGATCCACATTCCCAGTCCGAGCACCAGCACTAATCATATTAAGCCAGAGCAAATCGTCTTCCATATAGAGCCCATCTTCATAGTTACCTGCCTTGAGAACCATCTCTTTTTTAAACATAACCGTCATATGATTAAAGGCACTTCTCATACGTTGGTAGGCGATAATCTCTTCGTGCTTAGTCGGCACACGACGGTAAGAAACAATTTCATCAGGTTGATCGATGAATTCTGCGATATGACCACCTAGCAAGTCCAAGTTTTCCTTTTCCATCAAGTCAAACTGCTGTTCAAAACGATCTTCAACAGCGATATCATCAGTATCCATACGGGCAATGATGTCATACTGGCACTGCAAAACACCATACTGTAGTGCCAAGCCCAGGCCACGGTTTTGTTCAAGTGGACAACGTTTAATTGGAATACTTGACTGTGCTGTCAATTTATCCAAAACTTGATATAGTTCAGGTGTCAATGGACCGTCTTCAACGATAACCACTTCACTAGGCTTAAGCGTTTGATGTAAGATACTCTCTACCGCTTCTTCTAGAAAGGTAGGATTTTCTTTGATATAGACTGACATCAAGACACTAAATTTCCGATTTTCAGACACAGCAGTTCTCCAATGTATAGATTTTCTTTCACTATTTTATCACAAATTCCCAGACTTTCCTATTTTTATTTGAATCCCAGAAAAAAACTAGTAAATCTATCCTTCTTTTTCCCCCATGATTTCGCTCAACTAAGGAGCGGATTTTCTCACACCATCTTGACATCTATTGGAAAAAGCCTTAAAATAAGCTGTTATCAAAATCAGTTTATTGAGGTTCACATGAAAAAACGATCACTCTTTTTTATTCTAGGAATTATCTTAATCGGAGCGGTCTTAAGAGCTCCTTTTACGGCCTTACCAACTGTTTTGGGAGATATTGCTCAAGGTTTAGGAGTTGAGGTCAGCTCACTTGGGGTTTTGACCAGCCTTCCTCTCCTGATGTTTGCTCTTTTCTCCTCTTTTGCGACACGTTTGGCTCAAAAAATTGGACTTGAGCATCTTTTCACCTATAGTCTCCTCGTCTTAACCGTCGGTTCAGTGATTCGTATCTTCAATCTTCCCCTTCTCTATCTGGGAACCTTACTCATCGGAGCAAGTGTCGCTATTTTTAACGTACTTCTTCCTAGTATGATTCAGGCAAACTACCCACAAAAGATTAGCTTCCTGACAACGGTTTATGTTACGACTATGGGAATCGCGACAGCACTAGCTTCCTACCTCTCTGTACCCATTACTCAGGCAACATCTTGGAAGGGGCTGATTCTCTGCCTGTCCATGGTCTGCCTGCTAACCTTATTGGTCTGGTTCCCCAACCATGGCCACAATCATTTTCTAGAAGGGCATGAAGAGAAAAAAGAAAAAGAGAATATCCTAAAAAGCAAGCAAGTTTGGGCTATTATTGTCTTCGGTGGACTTCAGTCCCTACTCTTCTATACCAGCATGACCTGGTTACCAACCATGGCCATCAGTGCAGGGCTAGCTCATACGGATGCCGGACTTCTGGCTTCTATCTTTTCACTAATTAGCATTCCCTTCTCCATGACCATTCCAAGTTTAACAACGCGTTTGTCAAATCGTCACCGTCAAATCATGTTAACAGTCATCTCTCTGGCTGGTATGTTAGGAATTGCCATGCTTCTATACCCGAGCAACAGTTTCTTGTATTGGTTGTTTGCCCATCTCTTGATTGGTACTGCCTGTAGCGCTCTTTTCCCTTACCTCATGGTTTGCTTCTCCATCAAAACCAGCTCTCCTGAAAAGACGGCCCAATTATCTGGTCTTGCCCAGACTGGTGGTTACATTCTAGCGGCCTTTGGACCAACTCTCTTTGGTTACAGTTTTAACATGTTCCAGTCTTGGGTTCCAGCGGTACTGATTCTTCTAGTAATTGATATCATCATGACAATCGCCCTCTTTATGGTGGATCGAGCGGATAAAATCCTTTAAAAAATTTTAGAATTTACTACAATAAACTCACTTTTCAAGCTAGACATCTGTCTGGCTTTTTTCTTTTAAAAAGGTTTGAAAGGCCTCCTCACAAGACTTTCGTTAAGCTAAAACATGCTATAATATACCTAGGAAGATTTATCGTTTAAATTTGATAAAGAAGATCATGATGGAAACAACTTTACAATTTATCTCTCAAAGAAGTCGAAACTCTTTCAATTGAAGGGGATTGTTTTGCCCCTAAAAACATCCATGTAGATTCCTCTAACTTTTTAAATGATATACCATAGTTACGCTATTTCAACTTTTTTACTGGTATCCTAAAAAGTAAGGACGCAACTTCAATCATTAATCTGATAAAGCTAGAATATCTAACAATCAAACCTTCCAAGGAGGTTAACCTTTTGCATCATAAAATCCTTCAACTCCCAAAATTGAAGGATGGCTCAGTCATTGAGAAACCAGAAATCTACCTAAAATAAAATCTTAAAGAACTTTACTTGTTTTAACTCAATTACAAACAAGTATTTGTTTAAAAGTCTAAAAAGACTATTGAAAATGTAGTAACATTTAAGGAGAAATTTTTATGCTAGCAAAAGCAGGGGACGTCTACTGTGTTTACAATACCCATCTAAAAAAATACATAGCTTGTCAGATAACCAAGATAGAAGAGGGAGAGAAAAAGCCTCAGGCTGTCCTGTTGTCATTAGACTGGTCAGGAGATCAACCTCTTACAGAAGAAGAGCTAGCTTCTTTGAAGCCACTCTATATAGATTTTATGTACTGGGATAGAGGCTTGCATCTGAGTAATGTTGATATTCATGTACCGTCAAATTATATTTTTATCGGGAATACAACACCATTAACAACCGAAAGCACAAACACATATGCTATGTTTTGGGGGAATGGTTACGATATTTATAGGCAACTGAAATGGCAAGAAATCCCAAAAGAAAAAAGAGATTTATTTAAGAAAGCAGATAAAAGCAAGGAAAAGGTTTCATTTGCAGGGAATGACTACCGTATTTCTAAACACAATATTAATGACGAGTGGACGCCTTTTGAAGACGCATTAGAATTAAAGGTCTTCCCTTGTTTATCTAAGTTAGAATTAACTAAATGGCATAAAAATATATATGAATATTTACAGTCGACTCCTTTTATTACAGAACTAGTTCTTGAAAATCATGGACAAACAAAACTGGATTTTTCTAAGACATCCATACATCGACTTTCCATTGATTTGACAGGTGTAGAGGAACTTAGATTGAATGATGATTTGGAGGAGCTACTCTTATTAGGAGACATGAGCGACAATTGTCAGATACTTGTAAAAAACCATGGAGCCAGCTTACGATTACACCTTGACAACTCTCTACCCAAGGTGCTGGGATTAAAGGATTTGGGAGCCATCCATTGTTCTAACATCCTCGAAATAGACTTTGCACAAATCTTGAATAACTATCCAAATCTTAGGGAATTGAGATTGTGGGGGAAACCTGGTCATATTCTTAATTTCCATAAATTATCAGAGTTAAAAGAGTTAATCAATTTTTCAACCGTTGATTTGTTTGGCTTTACTGCAGAGGATATCCCAAAACCAGCAGATTTACCTCAATTAAGCATGTTTTGGATGAGTAGCTTACCAGAAGATGCAGCTAAAGTAGCCAAAAAATATTATAAAAAACTGCAGGACAAAGGACTGAATCTTTGGATAACAAAACCGAGGAAAGCTGAATGGCTAGCCCAAAACCTAGATAATCCATTTCGCTCATGGGATGGACAAGAGAATATTTCAACCGCAAACGCAAAAAAAGCAGCCTCTCTATATAGAAAGACTAGAGCAAGTGTTAGAAAGCTTCTAGAAAACCCCAACGAGGACACTATAAAACACATAGAAGCCCTCATAAGAGAGTATACTCAAGGTTTCAATAAAATGGACAAACGTAACTGTTTTATTGAAACAATCGAGAGAGAGGATATCTATGATGCCCTGGTCGAGATCTTAGATTTACTACCTAAAGATTTAGGAATGGACAAAGAAAAATTTATAGAAATCTTTGATGAGCTAAAGGATTTTTAAATGAGAAGCCTTTCTAGTTCATTCCTGAAACGGAGATTATCATGACTAACTTTATACAGACTATCACAGTAGAAAATCGGCAGGTCGACAAAGAAAATTACTTTACAATTGGCTACTCTCCTGAGATAGAAAAATCTTTACTGTGTGTTTATATTTCTTGGATTGCTGGTTACGAACGCTATTACGAGTTAGATGACGGAGATTTGGATCTCTTTGAAAGCAAACGAGAGGCATTTCTCAAAAAATATGAAAAAGAAATCAAGGCTTATCGAACTGAAAGATTGATTGGTTCTGGGGCTCTGAGGGATTACAATTTCAGATCTTTGCCTGAGAATATCCTAGAAAACTTGGATAGCTATCCTCCATTTAACGGATATGTCTATCAAAACGGCATCCTCTGTGCCAAAATCAAGATTGAAGACAAGTATTTTTATCTTCCGCCCATTTATGATGAGGATTGCAGATAAGCATTGCCTCAAAGTAATGCAAAACAGCCTCTAATCTTCTAGTTTTTACTAGGAGATTTTTTATATATAAAAATTTTACACATATTGCTTGACAAGGCTTACATTTAGATGTATGATGTATGTGTAGAATAATTATATATAAAATTTTTACATACTAAAAAAGGAGGTGCCCCATGTATTTTCCAACATCATCGGCCTTGATTGAATTTCTCATCTTGGCCATCCTAGAACAAGGGGATTCCTATGGTTATGAGATTAGCCAAACCATTAAACTCATTGCCAAAATCAAGGAATCTACCCTCTACCCCATCTTGAAAAAACTGGATACCAACCGCTATCTGACTACATACTCTCGCGAATACCAAGGTCGGATGCGCAAATACTACTCCTTGACAGAAATCGGAGAGGAGCAACTCTTTGTCCTTCGAGAAGAATGGACACTCTACACTGACACTATCAACGGCATCATAGAAGGGAGCATTCGCCATGACAAGAACTGAATATTTGAATCAGCTTGAAGCCTATCTGATGAAGCTGCCTCAATCTGATCGTATCGAAGCCATGGACTACTTCAAAGAACTCTTTGATGATGCTGGGCCAGAAGGTGAGGAGGAGCTTATCGCTAGCCTGGGAAGTCCAAAAGAAGCTGCCCATGATGTCCTGACTACACTTCTTGATAAGAAAATCAACGAAGAAAATTCCAGCAAGAACGACCGCCATATTTTACGCATCGCTCTACTAGCCCTTCTTGCAGCTCCTATCGGAATTCCGGTCGGAATTGGTCTTCTCATGGCTATCATCGGGATTTTTATCGCTGCTGTCAGCGTACTTATAGCCTTCTTTGCTGTATCAGCAGCTGGAATGGTTCTCGGAGCTGTTCTCCTATTTGAAAGCTTCTACATTCTGGCGGAATCGACATCTGCTTTTATTCTGATTTTTGGTGGAGGTTTACTAGCTATCGGAGCTTCATCCCTAGTCTTGCTAGCAACTTCCTATGTGACCCGTTTCTTTGGATTACTAGTCCTTCGACTTATCCAATGGATTCTTAATAGAGGAAAGAGAGGTGAAAGACATGCGTAAATGGACAAAAGGATTTCTTATCTTTGGTGTTGTTACTAGTATCATTGGTTTTTCCATGATGATCATCGGGATCCAAACAGATGGTGTCAGAAGCCTCCTTGCAATGTCTCAAAATCCAGTATTTGAAAGTCGAATGGAAGAACTCGTTTTTGATCAAGATATTGAAAATCTAAACATTTCACTAACAGAACATTCGCTCGTCATTACGGAGTCAAGCGATGATAAGATTCACATCCAGTATCATCCAACCATCTCTGAAAAAGAAAATCTTCAACACTCTATCAAAGAGAAAAGTCTTGAAATAACTGACACCAAGTCAACTACACGTCGCTCTATAGGTTCTAGTATCGAGGGTATTCTCTATATCGCAAGCGGAATTTCTAGTCGCAATGATGAAGTTGTTCTCTCATTACCAAGAGGAAAAGACTTAAAAAATCTAACTGCCCAGGTAAACCATCGTATCCTTTCAATTGCTAATGCAAAACTCAGCAATGCCAAGATTCTGTCAAATGGATATCTCCTTCGTATCACTGATAGCGAGATTAAAAATAGCCAACTAATCACAGTTGGAATTGTCAATGTATTTGAAACCAGTCTAACAGATAGCCGCATTCAAGCAGACCATGAACATATCAAGGCAGACGATATCCAAGTGCATGGTCGAGTGGAATTCGAGGCAAGAAAAGATATCTCACTCGAGTTATCTCAGAAGGAACTTGATCGAATCAATCTTGAATTTTCTGCTGAACATGGTGATATCTATCGTTGGCATCGAGACAGACGTGACATACCTACGGGAGGTAGTAAAGGTGAAGCATTAGCGAACCCTTACAAAACAGAAAAAAAAGATACGCAAGATCTCCTCGTCGCAAAATCTAATCAAAGTATCTATTTCCCATAATAAGATTGCTTGCTTTCTTATAGAAATCATGAATAAAGACAACTAGTAGTTACTACTCAAAAATTAATCAAAAAAGGGAGGTCTATTATGACTCAAGAATGGTTTGAAAGTGCTGATTTCGAAAAAACAGCCAACAATGATAAAAAAGATAGCCCATCCGACTCAGTTCTCCTTGAAGAAGATTCAGAGACAAGAGAAGAGGCGCCAGTAGTTGAGGAAAATCCTCAAGAAAATCCTCATACCAATCCAGAAGATAAGGAAACTAGTGAGGAAACTGTAGAGACTGAAGAGATCGCTGAAAAATCAGAAAAGATAGACGAGTCAGAAGAACCTATTAAAGAAGCTTCTCAGAAAAGTCAATCTTTGGAAAGCCCGTTTTTACCAGATTCTGTATCTACCAAAACAGCGCTATTCGCAGTATTCAAAGAAGAACTGGCTGATCTTTGGTTTTGGCTACAAGGTGCCCTTAAAGAACCGACAACAAGCATTGATACAGATAAAAAACATAGTTATAATGCCTTTGCCCTGCTGACTATCTTTTCTGCTCTTAGTTTCTTCTGTGCGATTTATCATATCAAGCATAACTACTACGGCCATATGGCGGCTATCAACTCTCATGTCAGCGAGCAGTTCCCTTCACTGAATCTCTTTTCTATCTTCTCCATCTTGGTAGCGACAAGTTTATTCTTCTTTTCTATCCTTATGGGTGGATTCGTGGTTAAACGTTTTGTCAATCAGGACAATGACTGGACACTGGAAAAATCCTTGCAAGAGTACAGCAAACTCTTCGCCCTTCCTCTCCTGCTCACAGGTATTGCCAGTTTCTTTGCCTTCTTTAATAGTCTACGCTTTGCGGCTCTTCTCTGCCTCATTAGCATTGGTCTGGTACTTCTTGCCAACCTCTATACCATCTCAAGACCAAGTAAAGATAGCCAAACTGATCCCTTCTATCGCCTTCTCTTGGCATTTCTAGTTAACGGTGGTATCCTATTTCTCTTCTTCCTAGCAGAAATGACTCTGGTTTTTGAATATCTACGAATCCTAGCTTTTATGTAAGATAAAGGTAGCGAGATAGAAAGATTTTAGTTTTAGGGAATTATTACTATAAAATTTTAGAAATAAAAAAAGCGAACAAGACAGAATTCTGATAATCAGAAAACTAATCTTGTTCGCTTTTTAACTTTATATTTGGACTTTTACCCCAAATTTCTTTTTTATCTATTTGCTAAGGCTTCAAAATCCTCTCCTGAAACTGGTCCTACCTCTACTTGGTTGGCATCCAAATCCTGACAAAGTTCCTTTGGAAGAGCTTCTAAAAAGGCTTGGTAATCCAGTCTAGCTACTGCTTCGTAGTCTTCAGGCTTAGAACCATCTCCAGATATTTTCACCAAGTCAATCTCCCAGATAAGTTCCTTGCCAGCCAACTGCTCAACATAAGGCACGGGAACAACAGGACCTTTGGGCAAAATTGTCTTAACCCCTTGAGCCAGGTGATAGATGCCGTGGATCTTACCTTCACTATCTGGGTAGAATTTTGCACTTGCAGGGTAGGCATCTGACTCTTGAACCTTTTTGACTAATGCTTCAAAACGTGCCACTCCATCTTCTTCCAAGAAGCTTTCTAAGTCCTTCTTATCAAAGTAAATAGTTGATAGAATTCCTTGGCAGAAGGCCAAATGAGCAGCCTTATCCGCTAGATAGTTTTTAACAGTTTCTCGGAAATAGTCTTCCAAGTCAAAGTCTGACAAACCTTCAACTGCTTCACCAACCTTGCTAGACAAGGCTTGTAAGAGAGCTTCTACAATCTCCCAGTCAGCTCTTGTAATCAAGTCAGGAATGATTACTTGGTAGCCTTTTTGAGCATCTGCATAACGAACTTTAAAGAGAAATTGAGACTTGCCTACGATTCCACACTCGATATACTCAAGGCGATTAAGTGGTTGACGGAGATAGACAGCATCATAACTATGTGACTCTAAGCCATCTACTAGGGCCAAGACTGACTTAGCTGTTAAAATCTCCTGTTGTCCTAAAATACTTTGTTTATTTGGAATAAAAAATGTTTTCACCATAAATGGTCTCCTTTGAAATCGTTTACATATAGTATACACCATTTTCCTGAAAGATGCAGAAACAAATTTAAGATTTTTTGGTCAAAAGCATAGAAAAACAGCCCGTCAGGACTGTCCTACTTTTATACAACTTCAGAATGATCCAAGTTCTCACCAATCGCTGCTAAACGCTCGATGACTTGATCTTGTGTCAATTCATGTTCCAAAACATAGCGATTACGTGGGTGAACACGGCACTCGTGCGAACAGCCACGGAGATACTTGTCTTCATTCTCTTCTGATGCCAAGATACGGCGGTTACAGAAAGGATTACCACAGTTGACATATCGTTCACATGGTGTGCCATCAAACCAATCTTTCCCTACAATGGTTGGATTGACATGATTGACATCGACTGCAATACGTTCGTCAAAGACATACATTTTCCCATCCCAAAGTTCCCCTTGAACTTCTGGATCTTTCCCATAAGTTGCAATTCCGCCGTGCAATTGACCGACATCTTTGTAGCCTTCACGGACCATCCAACCTGAGAATTTCTCACAACGGACTCCACCTGTACAGTAAACAACGACACGCTTGTCCATAAATTTTTCTTTGTTATCACGGACCCATTGTGGCAACTCGCGGAAGTTGCGGATGTCTGGACGAATAGCCCCACGGAAGTGTCCAAGGTCGTACTCATAGTCATTACGAGTATCAAGGACAACTGTATCTTCGTCTAGAAGAGCTTCTTTAAATTCCTTTGGAGACAAGTAAGCACCTGTTGTTTCAAGAGGATTGATGTCGTTATCAAAGTTATCATCCTCTAAACCAAGGTGAACAATTTCCTTTTTGTAGCGAACAAACATCTTCTTGAAGGCTTGCTCACTTTCTTCGTCAATCTTGAACCAAAGGTCTTCCATACCTGGAAGGCTGTGGACATAGTCCATATATTTTTGCGTAGTCTCATAGTCACCAGAAACAGTTCCGTTGATCCCTTCGTCAGCAACTAGGATACGGCCCTTGAGGCCGATTGACTTACAGAAAGCCAAGTGGTCTGCAGCAAATTGTTCCGCGTTTTCGATTGGAACATATTTATAGTAAAGTAAAACTCGAATATCTTTTGACATTTGCTTCTCTTTTCTAAGATTAAATTATCAGAATTTTTCATTCAACTATACCAGTATACTCTCCCAAGAAAGCGAATGCAATTTATTTGACCGAAAAATGAAAACAAGACCCAGTTTCAGATCTTGTTTCAGCTAAATATTCGATGAAGAAAGGTTAACAAAAATGGTAAGGTAGCTACGATATTATTAATCACATGGACTGCATAGCCAGGATAGATACTCTTGGTATAACGAATTAAACCCGCACAAAACACTCCAAATGACGAAAAAACAAGAATATCTAGAAAATTGGGAAAGCTTGAAACGTGAGGAAGAGCAAACAAAACCGAAGGAAGAATCAGGTCAAGCCCAAATTTCGAATCTTTAAAAAAGGCATGTTGGAACAAGCCCCTATATATCAACTCTTCCATCAGAGGACCTAGGAAAAATAAGGTCAAGTAGAGACCCAACTCAGCAAAATTTGTCCCGCTATAGCCGATTAGTACAGCCCACCCTTCAGAAGTTGATTGTACATGTCTCGCAGTTTGAAAATTAAAAGATATGGAAAGTACAGTTACGAGAATCGTCAAAACTGTATACCAAAGCCATTTTTTCTTTGGAATAACAAAAAGATATCCATGTCCTGTCTTGACTAAAATACCTATCATAATGCCAATAAAGGCAAGACTGATAAGATTTCGAATCCAGAAAAAATTGCCAATCTGAGAAGAAAATTTCCAATAGTTTTGGATAACAAGAGTCAACTGAGAAAGCCCATATACGAAAAATAAGTAGGATAAGATTGCACTAGTTTTGAAAATAATACTCTTCGAAAATCAAATTCAAACCACGTCAGCTTCACCTTGCCGTACTCAAGTACAGCCTGCGGCTAGCTTCCTAGTTTGCTCTTTGATTTTCATTGAGTATAAGATGGTATTTTTTCATATGTCTATAACCAATGTTAAATGTAAGAGCAAAACTCTGAACAAAATACAAATAATTATATGTATTTATTATAAAAAGAATCACCACCTTATCTAGAAGGCTCTAGACAAGGCAGTGATCGCTCTTTTTAGGAATGAATACACGAAATCAATCTATCTTATGATTTTTTGCTTTTCAAGAATTCGTCGTATTGTTTTTGCATTTCATCCAATACTTTTTGGTAAGCACCTTCAGATTTAAGTTTTTCCATCAATTCTGGAATAGCTTTTTCTGGGTCTACAGTACCAGTGTTGATAGCTGTATCGAATTGTTGCATAGTGTTAGTGATAGCTGAGATTTCAGATTTCACATTGTCAGTGTTAAAGATGAATCCAAGCGCTGGAGATTCTTTTGCAGTTTCCAAGTCTTTCTTAGATTGTGCAATTTGCTCATCTGTTACGTTTTCGTTGATGTAAAGAATCCAGTTGTTACCAGTGTTCCATCCTGACATGTGAGTGTTTCCTTTGTATCCATCAAGGACTTTAACACGATTTTCTTTACCTGCAACTTTCTCCCAGTTCTTGCCTTCTGGTCCATAAACAAGTCCGTTCAAGAGTTCTGGGTTAGTGTTCAAGAGGTTCAACACTTCCATTGCTTTTTCTTTGTTCTTAGAGTTGTTAGAAATTACAAAGTTAGCAACTTGAGTTGTTTGGTTTTTCTTGATGAAGTTAGTAAATGGTTTGATTTGGATGTTTCTGTTAGCAACACGAGAAAGCAAGCTGCTACCGTAGTCAGCTGGTCCTACTGTTTCTTCGCGAGCAAACCAAGTATCTTGAGTAAGGTCATATGAAGTTTCGCTTGTTGCTACGTCTTTTGGAATGTATCCTGCTTCATAGAATTTGTGAAGAGTCTTCAAGTGTTCTACGAAACGAGGCACTTCGTAACGGTTAACGATCTTAGTAGTGTCGCCTTCAAGGTCGATGACGAATGGAAGTCCATTTGCAACTGGGTAGTCAAAGTTTTCTGATGGAATAAAGTTTTTACCAACAGCGAATGGCATTACATCTGGAGCTTTTTCTTTGATTTGTTTCAAGACTGGTTCAAGTGTTTCGTATGAAGTTACACCTGAGATATCGATTCCATATTTTTCAAGAAGTGGGCCGTTGAAAGCAAAGTTTTGTGAAGATGCAACGTTAGCTGCAACTGGAACTGCATAGATTTTACCGTTTACAGTGTTACCTTTGATGTAAGCTGGGTCAAGAGCTTTGTAAAGGTCAGCTCCTTCTTTCTTGTACAATTCTGTCAAGTCAGCATAAGCACCTTTTTGAGCGTTTACGACATAGTTATCTGCAAAGGCGATATCATAGTTTTCACCTGATGAAGTGATAACTGACATTTTCTTGCTGTAGTCACCCCAACCAAGGTATTGGATATCCAATTTAGCGCCAACTTTTTCTCCGATGATTTTGTTTGCATTTTCTAGCAATTCATCCAAGTTATCTGGTTTGTCACCGATTTGGTACATTTTGATAACAGTTGTATCACCTGATGACGATGATTCAGCAGCTTTTTGGTTGTTTCCTTTAAGGTTTCCACAAGCAGCAAGGCTAGCAGCTAAAGCGACAAGGCTAGCAGATGCAAAAGCATATTTTTTCCAGTTTTTCATTATAAAAACTCCTTTTTTTATTTTTAAAGTTATTAACAAATTGAGATTGTTGATTTTCCTTTGCCAGAAAAATCAGAGTTAGAGAAGAAACATTGTTTCTTAGACTTCCTTACTCTTTAACACCACCGATAGTCAAACCTTTTACAAAGTAGCGTTGGAAGAATGGGTAGAGGATCGCAATCGGAACAGTCGCAACTACGACCATGGCCATACGACCTGTTTCTTTTGGTAGGGCAACCGCAAGTTGTCCTGACATACCAACTGACTTAGCAATGTAATCCATGTTGTTTTGAATTTGCATGAGCAAATATTGCAATGGATACAAGTTGTCACTCTTGATGTAAAGAAGGGCGTTAAACCAGTCATTCCAGAATCCAAGCGCTGTCAATAGTGTAATCGTTGCGATACCTGGTAGTGAGAGCGGTAAACAGATTTGGAAGAAGATACGAGCTTCACTAGCTCCATCGATACGAGCTGATTCGAGGATTGCTTCTGGGATGGTTTTCTTGAAGAAGGAACGCATCAACATGATGTTGAATGGTGATAGAAGCATTGGAACAATCAAGGCCCAAATAGTATCACCAAGGTGAAGCAATTGAGTCACCACGATATAGCCTGGTACCAAACCAGCATTGAACAACATACTAAGAAGAGCGAAGATTGTAAAGAATTTACGATACTTAAATGTTGAACGTGAGATGGCATAGGCGTAAGTTGTAGTGATAAAGACGTTTGTCAATGTACCGACAACTGTCACAAATACTGAGATAAAGAGCGCTTGTAAAATCTTATCTTTGAACTGAGCCAAAAACTCAAAACCATCTAATCCAAATTGTGATGGGAAGAAGCTATATCCATATTGAACGATACTCTTCTCATCTGTAATCGAGATAATGATGACAAAGATGAAAGGCAAGATACAAGAGAAGGCCAGCAAACCAGAAATGATACTAAAGAAGATATCTGCTTTCTTGCTGAAGGAGTGTATGCCAACATTATCAATTTTTTCTTTTTGAATTTTTTTTGCCATATGCTCCTCCTTTCTAGAATAGTGCTGAGTTAGGATCAACACGTCTTGCAAGTAAGTTTGATAGGATAACCAGAATCAAACCGACGACTGACTGATAGAGACCGGCTGCTGAAGCCATACCGATGTCTGCTGTCTGTGTCAAACCATTAAAGACATAGACGTCCAATACGTTTGTTACGCTATAGAGCTGACCAGCGTTGTGAGGGATTTGATAGAAGAGACCGAAGTCTGCACGGAAGATGTTTCCGACTGCAAGGATGGTCAATACTGTCACAAGTGGTGTCAACTGAGGGATGGTTACGTTGCGAATACGTTGCCATTTGCTAGCACCGTCCACTGTCGCTGCTTCGTAGTAAGTTGGGTCAATACCCATGATTGTAGCGTAGTACATAACACTACTGTATCCGAAGCCTTTCCAGATACCTAGGAAAAGGAGGAGGTAAGGCCAGATACTGATGTCTGCGTAGAAGTTAATCCCTTTCATTCCGAGAGCTTCTAAGGTGTGATTGATAAGCCCTTTATCGATATTTAGGAAAGCATCTGTAAAGAAACTGATGATAACCCAAGATAGGAAGTAAGGGAACAACATAGATGTTTGGTAGATTTTAACCATTTGCTTAGAGCGAAGTTCACTAAGGATAATAGCGATACCAACTGACACGATCAAACCGATAAAGATAAATCCAAGGTTGTAAAGGACAGTGTTTCGAGTGATGACAAAGGCATCTTTGGAACTAAACAAGAATTTAAAGTTATCTAGTCCGACCCATTTACTATTTATAATACTGTGAACGAATCCTTCACCAGTCATATGGTAGTCTTTGAAGGCAACCACATTTCCAAATACTGGGATGTAGAAGAATAAAATCAACCATAATGTCCCTGGTAAAACCATTAAGAGAAATATCCAATTATCTCTCAAAGTTTTTGAAAACTTGTTCATAATTTCCTCCCTTTTTATTTTTCTAAAACTTGATAATCTCATAATTTTTAGATTTGATAACGTTTACAAAAATAGTATACTCTTATTTTAAGGATAGTTTAAACTACTAATTATAGAAAAAACTCCACAAATTATTTTATGTGGAGAACTTTTTTTATAATAAGAAGTGTGTTTCACGAGAAACTTTCTTCCTGAATAGAGTTTTTCTAGGTCGTATAAATGGTCGAAGCTGTCGCAATGGTGTGCCACTGGTTGGCTGTCGTTGCTGCGAAGTCCTTATCTCCGTAGAAATCATTAAATGGCAAGATGTCTACTTCTAGTTCTTCGATGCGGTCAATTTGACCAGCAAGATAAGCCTCGATACGACTTTCTGCTCGCTTGATCCGCTGCAAGAGTCCACCCATACGGATGTCCACTGTATCCAAGCCAAAGACCTTGTTCTCTTTTAGCCATTGTTGGCTAAAGAGCTTGTGGAAGTTTTCAATCTGGCTTCGGAGTTTTGGTAATTCTTCTCTGGCAATTTGTTTCAAGCTGTCTTTATCATCTGCTTGATAGGCTTGGCGAATGCGTCGTCCCACATCAACCTTGCTGCTTAAAATCTGGTTCAACTGAGCCTGAGTTTCGAAAAGATACGCGTAAACTCCAGCTTTTTCTTTAATGTCAGAAAGAGTCTCAGCTGCCTGGGCAAAGTGAGGCTTGTCCTGTTCAGGTGTCATGTGCTGATCAAGAATTGGGCAAAGAACATCCTGATAAAAGGTATAGCGGTTAGGGTTGATACCACTAAGATTTCCTGGTAGGTCTGGCAAAAGATTAGCAAGGTCAAGTTGCATGAAGTCCTCAACCGATAGACCAGTATTAGTTTTGAAGTGTGCAGATAAGCGCTCTAAATCATTGCGATAGCTGAGTTCCGCCCAGATTTGTAGACTTGGCAGAATAGAGAACTGGGCTGTTTCACCACCATTATCTCCCCAACCAGTCACAATGACTTCTTTAATCTGATTGGCACGGCAGGCTTTATTAGCCTCAATAGCTACTAGACGGCTGAAATGGTTGTGAGGCGTAAAACCGATCCATTTCCAAGCCCCACCTGCAAAGGCGATATCTTGGCTAATCTTGTGGTGATTGCGGAAGTTACGGTTGTATTTTTCTTCGCTATCCTGATAATAATCCCAGTAAACCAAGGTCACACGGTCTTTAAGACGATCTAAGTAAATACGAGTTTCTTCTGGAATTTCCACATCACGGTCGTACTGTCCATCTGCTGACATTAGCTTGAAGAACATATCGCTCCACATCTGACAATGGAAACCATACTTATCTGCGATATCTAGCACACGCTCCAAGTGTTGGCACATAAGGAGGCTACGATCAACAACGCCATTTAGGATGAGGTAGCGTCCCAAACCAACCAAATGGGCTTCGTCCATACCGATATTGACCTTGCGAGTTTGCAGTTTAGACAGAGTCGCAAACATGCCGTCAATCAGATCGTAGACTTTTTCTTCGCCGATAAGGAGGATGTCCTCTACATCACGAAGTTGCTGGACTTCTTTGACACCCCATTTGACAAAGGCTGACAAGTGAGCCAAGGTCTGAATACAAGGAACAAAAGTCATATCAAACTGTTGGGCGTAGGCTTCAATTTCCTGTAACTCTTCAGCTGAGTATGCTCCACGGAAATAGCCAAAGTATGGTTGCCCCTCGATTTGATAAGTGTCTTCCATGTAGAGCTCAAAGGTTGAATAACCCATCAGAGCTAAGACTTCAATCATCTGCTTGGCAGATGCGACATTGAGCACGGCATTGCGCGAACAGTCAGCCATATAGGCTAAATCTTCGTAAGCAGCCTGTTCTTCAATCTCTACTTTGTCTCCTTCTGTTAAAGCTGTTGCTAGCACAGACAAGGCACGGTAGAGTTGATGAGGTTTACGGTAGGTCAGTTGATACTGCCCATTCTCACCCTTGATAGAGATAGAAGCTTGGTCAGACTGAGCAACTGCCACTTCTACATCCGGTAGAGAAATGTGATTTTTTAAGACTTCGATAGCTTGGGCTTGTTTGGGACTAAGTCCTGTAAAACTTACCATTGGTTTTCCTCCTGTAACCAGTTGACAAGGGCACCGTATAGATTGGCATCTGCATGATAGGTGCAAGCTTGAATGACTGGAGCGATAGTATATTCTTCATATCTTTCCACAAAGGCGTCTACTGCTTTTTGAACGCCTTTGATAAAATCTGGGTTCTGACTGATAGAACCACCTAGGCTAATGACATCTGGGTCGATTAAGTACTGGATATTGAGCAGGCCTTGAGCTAGGTTACGGTTCATGCGTTCAATGGCTTCTTGGCAGAGGGCATTTCCTGCTGCAGCCTCTTGGTAAATCTTACGGCCATCCCAGTCAGACTGACCTGATTTCTCAATCACATAACGAACCATGTTTCCCGTAGAAGCTAGTAGCGACCAGTTGTTGAGCTTTTCTGCAGGCTCGATGGTTGTCATGTAGCCAAACTCACCGCCCAAGCCATGACGACCTCGGTGAAGTTTTCCATTGATAATCATGGCTCCACCGATTCCTGTGCCAATCACGACACAGGCTGCATTTTCAATCTCAGGATGAGCTAGCAATTCACTGAGCCCAACACAGTTGGCATCATTTTCTAGGTGGACAGGAAGCTTATGATGAGCAAGGGCCTCATACCAAGAAAAACCATGGATGTAAGGAATGGCGCTAATTCCCTCAATCACTCCTGTTTTTTGGTTAACTGCACCTGGCACACTCATAGCAATCCCACGATAGTCTTGTTCTGACAAACGTTGGTCCAACCAAGCAAGCAACTCTTCTAGAGTCTCTGGGGTTGGTGTGCTGTTCTTATCTAAAATCTTTCCATCAGGAGTTAGACTAGCAAACTTAATGCCAGTTCCTCCAATATCAATGGTTGCAAGGGTCATGGCTTTCACCTGTAAAAAGGAGCGAATCAGCAGTTGGTTCTTACTTTTTCGCTCCTCCTTTCTGTTTATGTTTTCTTTTTGAAATTAAATTTCTTCTTTTTTAATCAATTCTGTACGAATTTCTTGTGGCGCCAATAGTCCTGAATGAACTGGATATGGTCGTTCCAATAAGTCAAGAATGGTTTGTTGTTTGTCAGACACGCGAACATTTTCTTGACTCATATTGTAATAACGAAGGACGTAGCCTTCTTCATTTTCGGCAACTTTAAAGGCTGTTGGGCAGACTTGTGGCAAGTTCAGTGCCGCATGATTGAAGAGACTACCTGTTGCTGCGACGCTACCTTCTTGTTTTGCAACTTGAAGAGCTGTAAATGGCACCTGGAAGGCTTTGGCGCGACGGAAGGCTGAGAAACGTTCGCCTGCTTGATGGCATTCTACTGCAAACTCAACTTCGATATCGCGCAAGCACTGGGCTTCTGGCGTTGGGAAGTAGCCCCAGTCACCTAGCTCACCTGAAGCACGGAGAAGAGTTACAGCCATGGTGTCGTCTCCAAGGATTTCGTATTCGTGCAATCCTTTATTGGATACGGTCACTCCTTTTACATCATCATACAAACTGACAAAGGCTTGTTGGTGTTGTGGATTTTCAGGATTTTCCCAAGAAGCTGCCGGTTTATTTGGTCTTGTCACAACTTCATAGATGCTTTCAGAATCATTACTTGGGCGTGTGTTATGAGTTTTGACCAAGAGACGAATGCGGTGGTCTTTGGCTGTATTGGTAAAGCGAGTCTTGAAACGAATCTGTGGATTGTCCACAAAGACAGTCATCTCTGTTTCAAGAGGAATGGTTGTCAACTCTTCTGAACGACCTGCGTCTCGTTTCATGAATTCGATGATTCCTCTTTGTTCAGCATCCAATTTTTCATCTGCACTGACTGGGATAGTCAAGTCGTGTTTGAGCAAGACCTTAGCATAGCGAGCATTGTTTTCTAGAACTTCATAACCTTTCAGTTGCGCAAAGATTGGCTCTGTTCCTTTTGGTTGGAAGTAAATGTACTCGTTACCGATATCACCACGGTCCTCAAATTGGATGAAATCTTCATAAGCTTCGTTTGTAGTCTTGTCGTAGACTGTAATTCCTTGGTCTACACTCACAGTTACGAATGGTGTATCAATGACTCCATTTTGGTAAATACCATCACGGTGATTTACTTGACCTTCAACCAATTGGAAGCTTGCCCAAGAAAGAGGAGCAAGGTGAACTGGGATTGTCACGCGCACTTGACGTGCAATATATGGCTGACGGAATTTATCCTTTGGCAAAGTATAGCCAAAACTTGCTCCCAAGTCTTCAATCTTGGCTTCAATGACATGACCATCCAAATCTTCAACGTGATAATCTGGCAAGGTCACAGCTGCCATCTTCTTGTAGCCTTCAGTCGGATGCAATTCTTTGAAATCACAAGTGACAACATCCACTACAACACTAACCGTATCAACCTTGTCATGTAAAGCTGTGTTGACAACGGTAAAGAGGTGGTCACTTTGCGCTTCTTGAGTTGCTATTTTGTGTTTCCATTCATTGAGAAGGTTTGTTTTGACAAAGTTTCCGACTTGATTGACCTTGGCAAAGCGAGTTTCCATTTCACGGTGTACTTCATCAATACTACATCCACAGATGCTATCGTGTGGTGCATTTTGCAAAAGTACTTTCCAAGCATAAGTTAATTGATTCTTGTGGTTATGTCCACCTGTGAGAATAGTCAACGGTTCCACGATCTGCTCTAACAGGTTGCTGTTTTCTTGGAAGGCTTGTTTGAGATAAACGCGTGAAGAAGAGGTGTTAGCAAGAGTGTACCAACCATCTGTTTCTTGGCTAGTCAACTCACCTGTAACTGTTGATAGGTGTTCAGGAAGTGCACTTTCCACTGCTTGAACGTATTCATCAAAGGAGCTGTGAATAAAGGTCACGTCTGGGAAGAGTTCATTGGCCACACGAATAGCTTCACTAATATTTCTCTGTACTGGTTGGTGGTCACAACCATTCATCATCAACCATTGGTTAGTAGAAGCATAGTCACGTACGTCTGCCAATTTTTGTTTCCAGAAGGTCAAGGCTTCATCTTTATCCACTGGAATTTCGTTCCCGTTACTGTACCAGTTAGCAAAGAGAATACCAAGCACACGGCTACCATCAGCACCCTGCCAGTACATCTCAGAAAATTGAGAGGTGAATTGCTCATCTTCGAGAACTTGGTTGTCAAATCCGATTGGTTTAACACCGCGACCAAAGGCTGCTACGTGAATGCCTGATTTTTGAAGAATTTGAGGAGCTTGCCCCATATTTCCAAAGGTATCTGGGAAGTAACCAATCTGCGTAGATTTGCCCCATTTAGCACATTCAGCTTGTCCAATCAAGGTATTGCGGACGTTAGCTTCGCTGGAGATCAAATAATCATCCTGCAAGATATAGAAAGGACCAATCTTGAGCTTGCCTTCGTCGATATAGCGCTGAACCTTGTCACGGTTTTCAGGGCGAATTTCTAAATAGTCATCAAGGACAATGGTTTGTCCATCCAAATGGAAACTCTTGAACTCAGGGTCATTTTCAAAAAGATCAAAAAGATTGTCAAAAAGTTCCACCAATTGCATACGATGACTTTCAAAAGGTAAGTACCACTCACGATCCCAGTGGCTGTGAGAGATAATATGTACAACAACATTTTCCATGAGTAAAACCTCATTCTAACTTAAATTTAAAAATATATTTGTGATTCTGTACAAGAATCTGTCGAGCAAAAGCTCATTAGCGGATATCCAAGTAATCCAAGACTAATTCGCAGAACATCATGTTGGCCCATGAGAACCATTCGCGTGAGTAGAGTGTCGGGTCGTCTACGTGGAAGCTTTCGTGCATCACACCTGTTCCACCATCACAGGCAACCAACTGATCTAGCAAGAATTTCTTCTCTGCCTTATCCGTCGTTGTCAATCCTTGGATAGATAGAGCAATCGGCCAGATATAACGGTAGAAGGTATGTGAACTTCCGAGTCCACTTGCGTACTCTCCTTGGTAGAAATATGGATTTTCAGGGCTCAGGATAGTGCGACGAGTTGCTTGATACACTTCATCGTTAACATCACAGTAACCCAGATACGGAGCCGCCAATAAGCTTGGCACGTTTGGATCATCCATGATACTAGCATTTCCTAAACCGTCTACCTCAAAGGCATAGATTTTCTCGCCCT
Source organism: Streptococcus sp. SCPM-O-B-15304 (M98) (assembly GCF_058200215.1). NCBI lineage: Bacteria > Bacillati > Bacillota > Bacilli > Lactobacillales > Streptococcaceae > Streptococcus > Streptococcus sp. SCPM-O-B-15304 (M98). The sequence continues at coordinate 70,901 of NZ_JBYQGQ010000006.1, forward strand.
TACTGTTTGTAGTGTAGGAGTAGTTCTCAATTCCTTCTTGAATCTCAGCTTGGAGTCGTTTGGCATCAGCAATGATGCTCTTGCTATCAGCTAGATTCAATTCTGCAAAGATTTCTTGGACATAACCTAAGACAACCACTGCAAACATATTTGATGGAATCAAGTAGCTGTACTGACAGCAGTCATCACTTGGACGGAAGGCTGACCAAGTCATCCCTGTTACGGCGAAGTCTGGCCCAAAACCATCATTTACCAAGGTATCTTCCTTGCGATCAGTATCACGGACAAAGCGATAAGGAGAGTTCTTGTGGTCTTGTTCTACCGTCCACAGATGAAGAATTTCCTTGGTCGCTGTAACAAAGGTTTCATCAAATTGGCTAGTTTCACCAGTTTCTTTCCACAGAAGATATGCTAACTGCAAGGGGTAGCAAAGCGAATCCACTTCATACTTGCGCTCCCAAATCCAGCCATTGAGGTCTGTATGATCTGTCTCGTGGTGACCCTTCCAGTTCTCCTCAATATTGAAAGAATTAGCATAGGGATCTTTGAGAATCAAAGTCATCTGGCGTTTGACCAAACCTGCAATAGTCTGACGTAAACGAGGGTCTCTTTTTGCCACATGAAGGTATGGTCTAAGCTGAGCAGTCGAGTCCCGAAGCCACATAGCTGGGATATCCCCCGTCAGCACAAAGGTCGAGCCATCTTCTAAGATTTCAACTGTATTGTCTAAAGTGTCTGTGTAACAACGTTCAAAGACATCCACCCATTCCGGATGATCTTTAGCACGCTCTGCTACCTCATCTAGCCACTCTCTGACAATTTCTTTTGAATAAACCATAAACTATTTTGCCTCTTTCAAACAAATTTTCATTTTCAGTATATAGCTTTTAGTCCAGAAAATATATACACAAATGTTAGTCATTATTCTACAAAATTGTTATATTTGAAAGTCATTTTCTAAAAGTATCCTTTTTCTGATATAATGTAGAAAACTACTGAAGGAACTACTATGAAACCTATACTTGAAACCATTGATACGCGTTTTGGAACAGCCAGTAAACACGCTTTTTCGCGAGGAAACACCCTACCCTACACAGGTGTTCCTTTTGGGATGAATTACTTTGTACCCCAGACTAGTGACCAGGAAGGATCTTGGTTCTTTGATCCCCATCTTCCTATCTTTCAGGGTATTCGACTAACCCACCAACCTAGCCCTTGGATTGGCGATTACTCCTGGCTCTTGCTGACACCAATTACAGGAGAAATCAGCGGCGATACTCTCTTTCATCGTCAATCTTCTTATAATCTTGAATGTGCTATTTTTAATCCTCATTTTCTAAAGATTTTTTCTGAGCGTTACCAGATTGAAACGCAACTAAGTCCTACTTGCTATGGTGCTTCCCTTCAGATAAGACAAGGACAAGGAAAGAACCTCTCCCTCTATCTTCATGCCGCAGATGAACTGACAGTCGAACAAGTCCATAAGCGTACTCTGGCCCTGAGACAAGCAGGAGAAACCGAAACCAATAAAAGTCCCCTAGCCATGTTCACTGCCCTCACATTTTCAGTAGAAATCTTATCTATCAAGCAAGAGGGACAGGACTGGCGTATTGACTTGGCTGGAGCGGAAGCTCAGGTTCAACTGGCGACTTCCTTTATTTCCAAAGAACAAGCCCTCTTTAATCTTCCTAAACAAGATTTTGAAGAAACGAAAATAAACGCTAAAGCGAGTTGGGAAGATCTTCTAGATCGTTTTGATGTCGTGGAAACTGGACCAGTAGATCGAACATTTTTTGATCACTGCCTCTACAGACTTTTCCTCTTCCCACAAACCTTCTATGAGGTAAATGAGCAAGGCGAGACTATTCATATAGACCTTGCTTCAGGAACGATCAAGCCTGGTCTACTCTTTACCAATAATGGTTTTTGGGATACCTTCCGTACTTCATTCCCACTCTTTGCCTTGATTATTTCGGAATACTATCGCCAATTTCTTGAGGGCTTCCTCAATAGCTATCGTGATACTGGATATCTGCCTAAGTGGCTTGCCCCTGACGAAAGAGGAATGATGCCTGGAACCCTGATTGATGGCCTTATTGCAGATAGTGCTTGCAAAGACATGGCGCCTGAGCTTGAGGATGAATTTCTCAAAGCCATGATTGAAACTGCTACTAAGGCAGATCCAAAAGCTATCAACGGGCGACACGGCCTGGCCCAATATCAAGAACTTGGCTACCTATCCACAGATTATCATGAAAGTGTCAGTCACACACTAGACTATGCTTACAGTGATTTTTGTATCTCTACTTGTGCAGCAAGATTAGGTCAAGAAGAAATAGCCCAAACTTATGCTCAATATGCTAAGAATTATCAGAACCTCTTTGACTCTGAAACAGGCTACATGAGGGCGCGTGATGTAGATGGCAACTTCCGTCCTGACTTTTCTCCTTATAGTTGGGGGCGGGACTATGCCGAATGCTCAGCTATTCAAGCCAGTCTCGGCGTCTTGCACGATATTTCTGGACTTGGTCAACTAATGGGTGGAAAAGAAGCCTTTAGCAACTATCTCTTAAAAACTTGTCAAAGTCTCCCACTCTTTGAAACGACGGGTTATGGATATGAAATCCATGAGATGAGCGAAATGGCAACAGCGCCATTTGGGCAACTAGCCATTTCAAACCAACCAAGCTTTCACATCCCTTATCTCTTCCGCTATAGCAATTATCCTCAATACACCAGTCTCTTAATCAAGACTCTCCGTCAAAAAGCCTTTCGAGCTGGCTGGGATGCTTATCCAGGAGATGAGGATAACGGTAGTTTATCGGCTTGGTATGTCTGGTCTGCTCTTGGGCTTTACCCAACTTGCCCAGGAAAAGCAAGCTATGATCTTGGGATTCCACTCTTTGGCCACCTTCGTATCTATCTGACAGAAAAAAATCAGTGGTTGGATATTCGTACACAACAAAATCATGAACACTTCCACTTTGTAAAAAACTGTCATCTTGACGGAAAAGAGAAACAAAGCATCAGCCATCAGGAACTGCTCAATGCCAAGACTCTTGACTTTACCCTCAGCTGGTTACCAAATCACTAATAGTTCAAATCCCTTTGTCATGTACAAGGGGATTTTCTGATTTATACCAAATCCTCCACAAAGTTATCCACAGATTGTGTATAACTTTCAATTAACTTTCAAATCAATTTCATGTACTTACAAACGATTTCTCTCAACTATTTTTTTGACATCCTAAACTAAAACACCCTCAATATCCTGTTCTATCAGTCTTTATAACCGACTAGCTTAGTACCCAACTCATACATTCTATCTCTTTTTTCTAAACTAACATTTGGAAAACAATTTTTTATTTCACAAAGTTATCCACAGATTGTGTATAACTTTTACTCAAGTACAAACTCCAGCTGATAAATTCCCCCTACATTTTTTATAGGAAATTTCGGATTTTGTTAGGCGCTTTCAAAAAAACATGATATACTGAAACTAATAGAAAAGGAGACATTATGAAAAAAGATCAACACCAACTTAATTGGCTGATGGTTTCTCTGATTGCCTTCAACATGGTTTGGGGGCTAGGAAACGTCGTCAACAACTATTCTCAACAGGGAATTTCAGTCGTCGTATCTTGGATTTTAATCCTCGCACTCTACTTTATCCCCTATTCCCTCATCGTTGGACAACTAGGTTCTACCTTTAAGGAAAGCGGAAGCGGTGTTAGTGACTGGGTTGAAAAAACATCAACCAAACGTCTCGCCTACTTTGCTGCTTGGACCTACTGGGTTGTGCATATCCCTTATCTCGCACAAAAACCTCAAGGAATTCTAATTCCACTTGGTTGGGCCTTACAAGGTAACGGACAATTCCTTAAACAAATCGACATCCACTGGATCGTTATTCTCTGCTTGCTAATCTTTGGACTTTTCCTCTACCTTTCTACAAAGGGATTGGCAACTCTAAAAGTCATTGGTAGCTTGGCAGGAAGTGCTATGTTGATTATGTCTTTACTCTTCGTGCTTTTGGCTGTCGGTCTGCCTTTCATCAAGCCAGATATTCAGTTTGCGACACCACACATGGATCAACTAAGCACCTATATTCCAAACTTTGATTTTTCTTATTTTACAACGATTTCACTACTGGTCTTTGCAGTTGGTGGTTGTGAAAAAATTTCCCCTTATGTGAATCAAACTCGCAACCCTGCAAAAGAATTTCCAAAAGGTATGATTGTCATGGCCATCATGGTGGGGCTCTCTGCTATCCTCGGATCAGTTGCCATGGGAATGCTATTTGATGGCAATAACATCCCTGAAGACCTCATGCGTAATGGCGCTTATCAAGCCTTCCAAATGTTAGGAAATTCTTGGGGAGTTGGAAACCTCTTTGTCGTGATCTACGCTCTTACAAACATGGTCGGACAAATCGCTGCGCTTGCCTTCTCTATTGACGCACCATTGCAAATCCTTCTCAATAACGCTGATGAAAACTATATCCCAAGCTGGCTTCGTAAACGTACTGAAAAAGGTGTCCTCATTAACGGCTACCTTCTTACAGGTATCCTCGTTAGCCTTATCATCATCCTTCCAATTTTTGGTATTCAGGAAATTGACGGACTTGTAAAATGGATGACCAACCTCAATTCTATCGTAATGCCAATGCGTTACCTCTGGGTATTCCTTGCCTACATGATGCTTAACCGTGCTTGGAAGACATACAAAAATGCCGAATACAAGTTTGTGAACAATCCTAAACTTGGCTTTGTTATCGGTACTTGGTGCTTCCTCTTTACAGCCTTTGCTTGTATCCTTGGTATGGTTCCAAAAATTAACTACGCTGAGAATCCAACAGCTTGGCAATTCTCTCTACTTACAAACATCTTGACTCCAATTATTCTGATTGGATTAGGTGTGATTCTACCAGTACTTGCCAAAAAAGAACAAAAGAAACAAATCAAATAATGCTACTATTAGTTAGATAAAATCGATTTTATCTTTGCTTACAAAAATTTTCTCAGCAAAAATCCCCTTAAACGTTACTGTTCAAGGGGATTTCTTTTTGTTTAATAGTCTATTTTCTACTTGGCCTCATACCAAGTTGCGCCTTCATTTTCATCAGCAATGAGGGGCACACTGAGTTGAATAGCTTCTTCCATGGTTTGCTTGACGAGTTTTTTGATGGCAGCTAATTCTGACTTAGGCACTTCAAGAACGATTTCATCATGTACTTGTAGAAGCATCTTAGTCTGATAACCACCCTCTACCAAGGCTTTATCTAGCTGAATCATAGCGATTTTGAGAATATCTGCAGCTGATCCTTGGATAGGTGAGTTGATGGCTGTACGTTCCGCAAAACCACGAATGTTAAAGTTGCGCGAATTGATATCTGGCAACTCACGACGACGTTTGAAGAGGGTCTCTACATAACCCTTATCACGCGCCTCACGTACCACTTCATCCATGTAGTTTTTGATTCCTGGGAAGCGTTCAAAGTAGGTATCAATGTAGGCCTTAGCCTCTTTACGGCTGATACCTAGATTATTCGATAAACCAAAATCTGAAATTCCGTAAACCACTCCAAAGTTAACCGCCTTGGCATTACGACGGTCGTTTGGAGTCACATCCTCAGGACGTTCAATTCCAAAAACCCGCATGGCTGTTGAAGTATGGATGTCAGCCCCCTCTTGAAAGGCCTTAATCAAGTGCTCATCTTTAGAAATATGGGCCAAAACTCGTAGCTCAATCTGTGAGTAGTCCGAGCTGAGAAGGACACTATCCTCCCATTCTGGCACGAAAGCCTTACGGATAAGTCGCCCTTGCTCCAAACGAACAGGAATATTTTGCAAGTTTGGATCCACACTAGACAGACGCCCTGTCTGAGTCAAATCTTGTACATAGCGCGTGTGAATCTTGCCATCAGCTAAAATCCAGTCCTGTAAACCAATCACATAAGTGGATTGAATCTTAGCAATCTGACGGTAATCGAGAATTTTCTTGACGATTGGTGCAATAGGAGCTAGACGCTCCAATACATCCACGGCTGTCGAGTAGCCCGTCTTGGTTTTCTTGGTATATTCGAGAGGGAGACCTAGTTTTTCAAAAAGAAGGACACCCAACTGTTTAGGTGAATTGATATTAAATTCCTCACCTGCTAGGTCATAAATCTCTTGCGTCAGCTTTTCAATGACAAGCTCATTTTCGGCCTGCATCTCAAGCAAGGTCTCTTTTTTAACTTTAATTCCAGCGATTTCCATCTTAGCAAGGACAAAGGCTAGAGGTTGCTCCATATCATAAAGAAGGTCAAGTTGTCCGTTTTCGCTTAATTTTTCAAGTAAAATAGGCTCTGTCTCAACCAATACAGCAACCTTACGAGCCAAGTGCTCCAAGAATTTTTCTCGCTCTGGAATAGCTTTCTTAACGCCCTTACCATAGAAGGTTTCATCATCGACCAAGTATGTTTGACCGTAGAGACTAGCAATGGTTGAGATTTCATTATTCTCGACTGTTGATAGGAGATATTTTGCTAAGCGGCTGTCAAAAGCAGGAGCCTGCAAATTCAAACCAAAGCGATTTAAGAGAACTTTTGCTTTCTTAAAATCATACACTTTCAGAGCTGTTTTTTCTAGAAAATCCTTAAGAATCGGCTCCTGCAAGAGTTCCAGCTTTTCTGTAGCATAGAGTTTGTCTCCGCACGACCAAGCAAAACCAATCAAGTCATCTGTATGGTAGTTTTCTCCAAAGAGTTCAAAGTGGAAGATGGAGTCCGCGCTTAGCATATCTTGACTGACTTGGTCAACAATAGTAAAGTCCAAACTCTCAGCCACATCAGCTGATGATACATTTAAAGCCTGCTTGAGTTGTTTGAAGCCCATCTCATCGTAGAATTTCCCAAGATTTTCCACATCTGGACCACTATAAACCAAATCATCCAGTCCAATCTCAATCGGTGCTTTCGTATCGATCGTTGCTAGTGTTTTAGATAGGAAGGCTTGTTCCTTGTCGTTAATGAGATTTTCCTTCATCTTAGAAGCCTTCATCTCATCAATATTTTCATAAATACCTTCGAGCGAGCCATGTTCTAACAAGAGCTTGATACCAGTCTTTTCACCAATCTTGGTTACGCCAGGGATATTATCTGACTTATCTCCCATGAGGGCTTTAAGATCAATGAACTGAGCAGGTGTGATGCCCATCTTTTCCATGAGATATTCTGGTGTAAATGCCTCAAACTCAGCTACACCTTTCTTAGAAATCTCAACCACTGTATGTTCATCTGTCAACTGGATCAAGTCCTTGTCTCCACTGACGATAGTTACATCAAATGAATCCTTTTCAGCCAAACGACCCAAGGTACCAATGATATCATCCGCCTCATACTGGGCTAACTCATAATGACGAATCCCAAGATGATCTAGCAACTCACGAATAAAAGGGAATTGCTCGCGAAACTCATCCGGAGTCTTGGCACGACCACCCTTGTAGTCTGCATACATCTCTGTACGGAAAGTCGTTTTCCCCGCATCAAAAGCAACCAAGATATGACTCGGTTGGACACGTTCCAACAGGTGATTTAGCATCAGGTGAAAACCGTAGATTGCATTGGTATGTAGTCCATTGTCATTTTTAAAACGATCCAGTTGCTGATAAAGGGCAAAAAATGCTCGGAAAGCAACTGAAGAACCGTCAATTAGTAATAATTTTTTCTTGTCCATACACCCATTATAAAGGAAAGCAGGGAAAAATACCATTAGGAAGAGCCCAAATGCTGAATAACACTTATGAGGCTGGGTTTTCTACTCGAACTCCATCACCATCAACTTGAAATCCATCGATAGTAGTATTTACTGCCAATTCTCCAGAAGCATTTACATAGTAATGTTTTCCTGAAACCTGGAACCACTGACTGGTTTTCATAGCTCCAGAACTTTCCAGATAATACCAAATGCCCTTATCCTTTAACCAACCTGTCTGCATTTCACCAGATGACTTCAAGTAATACCAATTCGAACCTTCTTTTAACCAGCCTGTCGTCATTCTACCATCAGCTTGCAAATGATACCAGTTCCCATTAATCTTCTTCCAACCGACTGCTTTTTGACCATTGTCATAGTAGTACCAACTTGTTCCCTCTTTTTCCCAACCATTTTTAGAACTACTTGTTTTAGTTAAGGGGATATAGCGTCTGTTTCCACTTCGTGAAATATAACTAATCCATTTATAACCTTCTTTTTCAAAGGTTTGATCATAATGAACACTCATTCCAGCTTCGTAGTAATCGATAACGGTAGATGTCAATGATGGCTGATCCATAATAGCTGATTTTTCTGTGAAGTGATGAGTACCACTGAAGGATAGTAGAGACTGATGAGACCCTACACTAGCATTCCCAACATCTTTAAAGTGAATAAAACCAGTCATAGAACTCGCCTTTACAATTCTACGATGATACGTTTCTGTATAATCGTAATTGTACTCCTCAATTTCAATCATGTCTCCAATCACGTTAGATACCCAAGCCACGTGACCATATTGCCCTCTTGTACTCCAAGCAATCGCACCAATTGCTGGTTGCTGGTCCACACGATAGCCTTCTTTTTGGGCTCGATAACCCCATTGATTAGCATTCCCATAAGCAGCTGGTAGCTCAAAACCATTGACACTACTTAAACGAAAAGCAGCAAAAGAGGTACACTGTCCTGAGTACATGCGCCACTTATCAATTTTTTGACTTCCATTTTTATAATAATAGGGATAATCATCTCCACGTGCCTGTGATCCATTGTTTGCCTGGTTGGCATGAACAGTTCCTCCACCAAATAAAAAAGCTCCTGCTAGTAATAGTGAAGCTGATCCTACAGCTGTCTTTCTGAGAAAAGTTCCCTTTTTATGTCCTGCTTTAGTAAATGTCATTCATTCTCCTTCAAATAATTAGATTTTTGAGGTTGACCTCATCTATATCATTCGAAAGAAAATAAAAAAAGTGAGAAATCTTCTCACTTTCATGATTATCCTTAATCCAAATAATGAATTAAGTTCTTTTCTGTCAAAATATCTGAATAGGTGAAAGATTCAACATAGACATTAGCCTGTTTGTCTCCTTCAACATTTCCAAACTCAACGATGAAGAGCGATGGATAAACCTCAATTAGTTTTCCCAAACGATTCTTTTGACGTTTACGACCATTTTCTAAGGTCATTTCCACCACTTGTCCCTCATGCGCCTTAATTTCTTCTTTGATTTTTTTCATTTTAGCCACATCTGTAAATGCGTCTGTCATCTTGGTTCCTCCATCTTCGAAATACTTGAAAATTTATTATATTCTTTTTGGAAAATCAATTCTACCGTTCCGCGAGCACCGCTACGGTTTTTCTCGATAATCACTTCTACTTTATTATTTGGAATGCCTTCCTCCTCTTCACCACCGCGCTCATAATAGTCATCACGATAGAGAAAGGCTACGATATCAGCATCCTGCTCAATAGATCCAGATTCACGAATATCAGACAAAACTGGTCTCTTATCTTGACGTTGCTCTACACCACGAGAAAGCTGACTAAGAGCTATAACTGGAACTTTGAGTTCTTTTGCTAGGATTTTCAACTGACGGGAAATCTCAGATACTTCTTGTTGACGATTTTCTCGACCAGTCCCTGTGATCAGCTGAAGATAGTCAATCAAAATCAAGCCTAGATTACCTGTTTCTTGAGCTAGTTTACGGGAACGAGAGCGAATTTCTGTGATCCGAATCCCTGGTGTATCATCAATGTAGATACTTGCATTAGCCAGATTACCCTGAGCAATCGTATACTTGCGCCATTCTTCCTCAGTCAATTGACCTGTACGGATAGAATGCGACTCTACCAACCCTTCCGCAGCCAGCATACGATCGACCAAACTTTCAGCACCCATTTCCAGAGAGAAAATAGCAACTGTCTTGTCTAGTTTGGTTCCGATATTTTGCGCAATATTCAAAGCAAAGGCTGTCTTACCAACCGCAGGACGAGCTGCCAAAATAATCAATTCTTCCTCATGCAGACCTGTCGTCATGTGATCTAAATCTCGATAACCTGTCGCAATACCCGTGATATCTGAAGTCTGTTGCGAACGAGCTTCTAAATTCCCAAAGTTGATATTCAATACATCGCGAATATTTTTAAAGCCATTTCGATTGGCATTCTCACTAACGTCAATCAAGCCTTTTTCTGCACGAGCAATAATTTCGTCAGCAGGTTGAGAAGCTTCATAGGCTAGGTTTACAGACTCTGTCAACTTAGCAATTAGACGTCTAAGCATAGCCTTTTCTGCTACAATTTTAGCATAGTATTCCGCATTGGCAGAGGTTGGCACCGAATTGACAATCTCAACCAGATAAGACAAGCCTCCGATAGTTTGTAAATCACCCTGGCTATCTAGTATCGTCCGAACTGTGGTTGCGTCAATAGCATCTCCACGATCAGACAAATCAACCATAGCTTGAAAAATCAAACGGTGAGCATACTTAAAGAAGTCCTGTGAATCGATATATTCTCGGACAAAAACGAGTTTAGTCTCATCAATAAAAATGGCTCCTAAAACAGATTGTTCTGCCAGGATATCTTGAGGCTGAACACGCAGTTCTTCAACTTCTGCCATCAGACTTTCCTTCCTTTTACAATATTGTCAACCAATCGTAAATTAAGCTTCCTTGACACGAAGATTGATTACACTTGTTACATCTTGATAAATCTTAACCGGAACATCAATCAAACCAACTGCTCGGATTGGTGATTGAACTTGAATGTGGCGTTTATCAATTTTAATACCAAATTGTTTTTGCAATTCTTCTGCAATCTTCTTGTTAGTAATTGACCCAAAAGTTCGTCCGTCTGGACCAACTTTTTCGACAAACTCAACGATTGTTTCTTCTGCTTCCAGTTTTGCTTTAATTTCCTTCGCTTCTGCAAGCATCTCTGCATGTGCTTTTTCTTCTGATTTTTGCTTACCACGCAACTCACCAATGGCTTGAGCTGTAGCTTCCTTAGCAAGGTTTTTCTTAATTAAAAAGTTTTGTGCATATCCAGTTGGCACTTCCTTAATTTCACCTTTTTTCCCTTTACCTTTAACATCTGCTAAAAAGATTACTTTCATTCTTCTGACTCCTTTTCTTTTGTTTCATTAAAAATAACTGTTTTCAGTTTATCTCCTGCTTCTTGCAGGCTCATATCTGTCAAACGTGCCGCAGCTAAGTTAAAGTGACCACCGCCACCTAACTCTTCCATAATTCGCTGGACATTGATCTTACTTCTGCTTCGCGCAGAAATGGAGATTGCTCCTTGACTATTCTTAGCAACTACAAAGCTGGCCTCTATACCAGACATGGCAAGCATAGCATCAGCAGCCTTACTAATAACAACCGTATCGTACTCTTTATCCTCCAAAGCTTGAGCAACCAGGATTGATGGCTGTACCATTTGCCCCTGCAAAATGAGTTCATTTACCAATCGATATTCTTCAAAATCAGTGGCCGAAATTTCCTGAATGACAATGCTATCACTCCCTCTCGTTCTGAGATAACTTGCAACATCAAAAGTTCGACTAGTTACCCGAGAGGTGAAATTTTTAGTATCCAACATCATTCCCCCCATAAGAACACTAGCCTGAATGCGACTCAAACGTTTCTTATTAGAGTTTTGAAATTGAATCAACTCCGTAACCAGCTCGCTGGCACTGCTAGCACCGCTCTCAATATAGGTAATGACCGCATTATCTGGAAAATCTTGGTCCCGACGGTGATGGTCAATAACAATCGTCTGGGTAAACAAGTCATAAAACTCTTTGGATAGGGTTAAAGCTGTCTTGGAATGGTCAACCATCACAAGCAAAGAACGTTTGGTAACCATTGTCATAGCCTGTCCTAAAGGAAGAAGTTTTGAAACACCCTCCTCTTCCAAATAGTTGATAGCTCGAGCAATGTCTGGAGACATCTGTGTAGGATCATAAACCACATAACTATCTTCTAGAACATTACTCGAAAACAACTGCATCCCAACCGCTGAGCCAAGAGCATCCATATCCAGATTCTTATGACCAACAACAAAAACTCGATCAACACTTTTAAGTTTGTCTGAGATAGCTGTCATCATGGCACGAGTTCGTGTCCGAGTTCGTTTAACAGATGCTGCTGAACCGCCTCCAAAGTAGATTGGATTTTTGGTTTCATCATTCTCTTTTACAACTACTTGGTCACCACCACGAACTTCGGCTAAGTTGAGATTGAGGAGAGCAACCTTCCCAATCTGGTCATGATTCCCATCACCATAGGAAACTCCTATACTCATCGTTAGTGGTAAATTCCGTTGCTTAGCTTCCTCACGAAAGGTATCAATTACAGAAAACTTATCCTGCATCAAGTGATCAAGTACAGTGTAGTCAGTAAATAGATAAAACCGATCCATACTCACTCTACGAGAAAACATGGCATGTTTCCCAGCAAATTCTGAAACAAAATTTGCAACAAAGCTATTAATATGACTAATGTCTGATTCAGACGTTTCATTTTCCAAATCATCATAGTTATCAACTGAGATAATCCCGATTACCGGTCTACTTGTCACAAGCTCAGCAGTCGCCTCATACTCACCAGAAACATCAAAAAAGTATAAGACACCTGAATTTCTATCTAAATGCACTGCATAACGTTTCTCCCCAATAATGGCATAAGCCCCTGGAGTAGAAATCGAACTCTTTAAAATCTTTTGAAATTGAGGAAAATCAATTTCTCCATCCTCAGTTGTTAAAATTAATTCCGCATAGGGATTGAACCATTCAATCTCACTGCTGTTCATGTTTAATTTAACAACTCCGACAGGCATTTGCTCTAGGAGGGCACTCAAACTGTCCGTAGCCTGATGATTGACATACTGGATTTGCTCGATATCCGTTTTTTTGTAATATTTTTTCTGGAAATTAAATAGCAGAACATAGAATACGATAAATAAAAATAGACTTGCTATAGTGATCAGATTATCCTTTACTAACACAATCAAAATGGTCATAATCGTAAAGGTTACTATAGCAATCAGATACATAAAAAAGGGATTTATTTCATTTTTTTTCATTACAAACCTCTTGCGCATTATTATACCATAAATGTAGCCAAAATGCGACTTTTAAAGAGGAAACACTATTTTCAAATAATAGTAAAACATCCAAACTAAAAAGTGGTTTACACTAGTGTAAACCACTTTCAAAGACTAATTTTTTTGATTATTTAACTTCTAGAAGACCAATATCTCCATCTTCACGACGATAAATAACATTTGTTGTTTCATCTTCAACATCTACATAGATAAAGAAATCATGTCCCAATAAATCCATCTGTAAGATAGCTTCTTCCAAATCCATTGGTTTCAAATCAATTTGTTTTGAACGAACAACTTTTGGTTGTGATACATCTAAGTCCTCAACTAAAACATCTGTAAAGAGTTGACTTGTAGATACTTTATTTCTGTTCTTACGTTCAATTTTAGTTTTGTTTTTACGAATCTGACGCTCAATCTTATCTGTCACCAAATCAATAGAGCCGTACATATCTTGAGAAATATCTTCTGCACGAAGAGTAATAGATCCAAGCGGAATAGTTACTTCTACTTTAGCAGTCTTTTCACGGTAAACTTTCAAGTTAACACGTGCATCCAATTCTTGGTCTGCTTGGAAGTATTTTTCGATCTTTTCGAGTTTAGAAACTACATAATCACGAATTGCTTCTGTTACTTCTAGGTTTTCACCACGGATACTATATTTAATCATATAAGTACCTTCTTTCTAAACATATTTGTTTTTCTAACTATATTATAACGCTTTCATATTTTTTTTGCAAACTTTTTCCTTATCTTGCGAGGGAAAAAGTTTTAATATTCTGACAACCAGCCTCTAATAGCATACTTTTAAGACGATTCAAGGTAGTTCCAGTTGTATAAATATCATCAAAGAGTAAGATATTTTCTGGGGGCTTCACGCCATCTTTCAATAAAAATGGAAACTCTGTAAGTAAACGATCAGATCGATTTTTTGAAGAACTAGCCTCCACTTCTTTTTTAACCAAAATATCCAGATATGTTAACCCTGTCTCCTTTATCAAACCTTCAACTTGATTAAATCCTCTGCTTTTTAAACGCTGGTAACTCAGAGGAACAATCACAATATGATAGTCCTTATACTTCTTTAACTCTTTTTGCAATATCTCAGAAAATATCTTTCTAAGAAGATAATCACCATCAAATTTATAGCGACTAAAATATTCTTTCATAGCCTGATTATAGGAATAAAGAGCCACATGATCAACCTTTACACCTTTTTTACACCAAAATTGACAATCTTGACAGATGATTGACATTCCTTTTTTAAAACAAGTAGGACAATGATTACCACCAATGCTCTCGAAAGACGAAATACAGGATTCACAAACTAGTTCCTCCTCCTTTTTAAAACAGAGCAGGTTAGTAAAAGTTATCTCTGTTTGCAAGCTTTTACCACACAATAAACACTTCATACTCCTGCCTCCTGATTCATTTGCTTAATCTCCTTTATGGCTTTCTTAATGGACAGATTGAATCCGTCATGGAAAAATATCAGTTCTCCAGTAGGACGATCCATGCTTCTTCCAACTCGCCCACCAATTTGTACTAAACTTGACTTGGTAAAGAGTTGATGATTGGCTTCCACCACAAAAACATCTACACGAAGGAAGGTAACTCCACGCTCTAATATAGTTGTGCTTATTAATATCGTTAACTCTCCATCTCGAAAGGCCTGTACCTGCTCTAATCGGTCTTCCGTAATTGAGGATACAAAGCCTATTTTCTCATTCGGAAACTTCTCCTGCAAAATTTCTTTTAACTTTTCTCCCTTTTTAATCTCAGAGGCAAAGATTAGTAAGGGATAGGCCGTCTTTCTCTGTTTCTCAATGTAAAGTTTTAATTTTGGAGGTAAGTCATTTTTTTCTAAATATCTATTAAAATGCGATAACCAGATTGGCTTGGGAACAATGAGAGGATTTCCATGAAAACGACGAGGTAAACTAAGACGCTTTAACTCCCCTTGTTTAACTTTTCTATCTAACTCGTCAGTTGACGTTGCTGTTAAAAATATTCTCAATCCATTTTCCTTTACACAATTGTTGACAGCATGGTAAAGTACTGGGTTATCAACATAAGGAAAGGCGTCCACTTCATCCACAATCAATAAATCAAAAGCTTGATAAAATTTTAATAGTTGGTGAGTGGTTGCTACAACTAAAGGTGTACGAAAATAGGGATCTGACTCCCCATGTAGTAGCGCAATCTCACATGCAAAATCATTTTGTAATCGTTTATGGAGCTCTAGGCAAACATCAATTCGTGGACTGGCCAAACAAACAGCTCCACCTTGATCAATCACCTTGGCAACAACTTGGTAGATCATCTCAGTCTTACCAGCTCCTGTCACTGCATGTACCAAGGTAGCCTCCCTCTTATCTACCGCCTGAAGGAGTCCTTGTGATACCCGCTCTTGAAATGGAGTCAGTTGACCTGACCATTTTAGTACATCTTGCTGTGGAAACCTTTCTTGCGGAAAATAATAGAGATTTTGATCACTTCTTATTCGCTTCATAATCAAGCATTCTCGGCAATAAAAAGCACCAATAGGCAAATGCCATTCTTCTTCTATCTGACTACCACAACGCTGACAATATTGTTGACCCTTTTCTTTTTTCATGGATGGAATTTGTTTTGCTTGTTGTCTCTCCTCATGACTTAATTCTTGCTCGGTAAAAAGGCGACCGAGATAATTTGGATTTACTTTCATATTTCTTTATTCGTAAAATGTAGAACTTTACGCTATTTTTTAGTACAATAAAAATATGGAATACAGAACTATAAAAGAGGACGGACAAGTCCAAGAAGAAATCAAAAAATCACGCTTTATCTGTCATGCCAAACGTGTCTATAGTGAGGAAGAGGCTCGTGATTTTATCACAACTATTAAAAAAGAACACTATAAAGCTACCCACAACTGCTCTGCTTTTATTGTCGGTGAGCGTAGTGAAATCAAGCGAACTAGTGATGATGGAGAACCTAGTGGGACTGCTGGCGTTCCTATGCTAGGAGTTCTGGAGAATCACAACCTTACTAATGTCTGTGTTGTAGTTACTCGTTATTTTGGTGGTATCAAACTAGGGGCTGGTGGTTTGATTCGCGCTTATGCTGGTAGTGTTGCCCTAGCAGTTAAGGAAATTGGCATTATTGAAATCAAAGAGCAAGCAGGGATACAGATTCACATGACCTATGCCCAGTATCAAGAATATGGGAATTTTCTTAAAGAGCATAATCTCATAGAATTAGAGACAAACTTTACAGATCAAGTTGACACTATGATTTTCATTGATAAAGAAAAGAAAGACGGTATCAAGGCTGATCTCATTGAATTTTTCAATGGAAAAGTTACTCTAACCGACAAAGGTTTACGTGAAGTTGAAGCACCTGTAAACCTATCGTAAAGAAAGGAAATATCATATGGCTTTTGGAAGATTAATTCAGGGACTCGCTGGAAACTTCAGTGAGCAAAGTAAAGTAGCTCTTACCAAGGAGTTTGGACAATATTTATTAGAAAATGAAGAAATTCAAAGCGGATATAAACTCATTCGTGATTCAATTATCTTTACTAATATCCGAATCATCTTTACAGATAAACAAGGGGCAACCGGACGGAAGATGTCTATCAAATCAATTTTCCTCATGAACATCGTCAATGTTGAAATGGAAACTGCTGGACTTGGGATTGATGATAGCGAGATTACGATTACTTATTTAGAAAATGCCTTTTTAAAATCTCACAATGAGCATTTTAATTCTCACAAATTTGAATTTCCAAAGAAAACTGATATTGTACCTCTTTACACCTATCTATTTGACTTAGCTTATCATAATCGTTTGAATATGAATGGTTTGAATCACTGATATAAAAAAATCCTATCACTCCGATAGGATTTCTATATTTTACAAAAGTTAAAGTTAGCGTTATACTAGTAGCATCTTATATAAAGAGGTGCTAATATGGCAATTTATAACAATATCACAGAACTCATCGGTAGAACACCGATTGTTAAATTAAATAACATTGTACCAGAAGGTGCAGCAGATGTTTATGTAAAACTTGAAGCTTTTAACCCAGGATCGTCAGTTAAGGACCGTATCGCCCTAAGCATGATTGAAAAAGCAGAACAAGAAGGTAAATTGAAACCAGGTTCTACCATTGTAGAAGCAACTAGTGGGAACACTGGTATTGGTCTCTCATGGGTTGGTGCCGCTAAAGGTTACAAAGTTGTTATCGTTATGCCTGAAACAATGAGCGTGGAACGTCGTAAAATTATCCAAGCTTATGGAGCTGAACTAGTCCTCACTCCTGGTAGCGAAGGAATGAAAGGTGCGATTGCAAAAGCGCAGGAAATTGCTGCTGAGCGTGATGGTTTCCTACCATTACAGTTTAATAACCAAGCTAACCCAGAGGTTCACGAAAGAACAACAGGAGCTGAAATTCTAGCTGATTTCGGAGCTGATGGTTTAGACGCCTTTGTTGCTGGTGTTGGTACTGGAGGAACTATTTCTGGTGTTTCTCATGCTCTTAAAACTGCTAACTCAAACATTCAAGTTTTTGCTGTTGAGGCAGACGAGTCAGCTATCTTGTCTGGTGAAAAGCCAGGTCCTCACAAAATTCAAGGTATCTCTGCTGGATTCATTCCAGATACACTTGATACAAAAGCTTACGATGGTGTCGTTCGTGTAACATCAGATAATGCTCTTGCACTTGGCCGTGAAATCGGTGGAAAAGAAGGATTCTTAGTCGGTATTTCTTCTGCAGCAGCTATCTATGCAGCAATTGAAGTCGCTAAAAAACTTGGAGCAGGTAAAAAAGTCCTTGCGCTTGCACCAGATAACGGAGAACGTTACCTATCTACAGCACTCTATGAATTCGAAGTGTAGTCTCCTAAATACACTAAGCCCTTGTATAGGGCTTTTTGTTTACCTTTTAAAATAAAAAAAGGATTCCTATGAATCCCCTCTAACAAAAGAAAAGGAAGCAAATTAGCTTCCTTACTTTTTTAGTTATTCAAGGCTGCTGCCATTGTAGCTGCAACTTCTGCTTCAAAGTCGTTTGCAGCTTTTTCGATACCTTCACCAACTTCAAAGCGAGCGAACTCAACTACTGAAGCGTTAACTGATTCAAGGTAAGCTTCAACTGTCTTGCTGTCATCCATGATGTAAACTTGTGCAAGAAGTGTGTATGCTTGGTCAACTTTAGTGTTGTCAAGCAAGAAACGATCCATTTTACCTGGGATGATTTTATCCCAGATTTTTTCTGGTTTGCCTTCTGCAGCCAACTCAGCTTTAATATCAGCTTCAGCTTGAGCAATCACTTCATCAGTCAATTGAGCTTTAGATCCGTATGCCAAGTGTGGAAGAGCTGGTTTGTTAACCATAGCACGGCTTTCGTTATCTTGGTCAATTACGTGATTCAATTGAGCCAACTCATCTTTAACAAATTGCTCATCCAATTCTTTGTATGAAAGAACTGTTGGTTTCATCGCAGCAATATGCATTGAGATTTGTTTAGCAAGTGCTTCGTCTCCACCTTCGATTACAGAGATAACACCGATACGTCCACCGTTGTGTTGGTATGCTCCGAAGTGTTGTGCATCTGTTTTTTCAATCAAAGCAAAGCGACGGAATGAGATTTTTTCTCCGATAGTTGCTGTTGCAGACACATAAGCCGCTTCAAGAGTTTCACCTGAAGGCATTGTCAAAGCAAGAGCTTCTTCGTTGTTAGCTGGTTTTCCTTCTGCAATCGCTTTAGCTGTTGCGTTTACCAACTCAACAAATTGAGCGTTTTTCGCAACGAAGTCAGTTTCAGCATTTACTTCAACAACTGCTGCAACGTTACCGTCAACATAAACACCAGTCAAACCTTCTGCAGCAACACGGTCAGCTTTCTTAGCTGCTTTTGCCATACCTTTTTCGCGAAGCAATTCGATCGCTTTTTCGATATCGCCTTCAACTTCAACCAATGCTTTTTTAGCGTCCATAACACCAGCACCAGATTTTTCACGCAACTCTTTAACAAGTTTAGCTGTAATTTCTGCCATTTTGATTCTCCTATATTTTTTAAAAATAGGAGAGCCGGGCTAAGCCCCGCCCTCCTAGGTAATTACTATTTATATGAATTAAGCGTTGTCGCCTTCTACAACTTCAACGATTTCTTCGATTGAGTCTGCTTGAGCTTCTGAAGCTGCAAATTCTGCTTCAACTGCTGCAACAGCATCTTCACCTTGGCGACCTTCGATGATAGCATCTGCCAATTTAGCTGTAATCAACTTAACTGCGCGGATAGCGTCATCGTTAGCTGGGATGATTACATCGATATCGTCTGGATCTGTGTTTGTGTCAACCATCGCTACAACTGGGATTCCCAATTTTTTAGCTTCTTTAACAGCGATTTGCTCTTTATGTGGGTCAACTACGTACATTACATCTGGAATACGAGGCATATCTTCGATACCACCCAAGAATTTTTCAAGACGTGCACGTTGTTTGTTAAGAAGTGCAACTTCTTTCTTAGGAAGAACTTCAAAAGTTCCATCTTCTTCCATACGTTTGATTTCTTTCAAACGAGCGATACGTTTTTGGATTGTTCCCCAGTTTGTAAGAGTTCCACCCAACCAACGGTGGTTGATGAAGTATTGACCTGAACGTACTGCTTCTTCAGCAACTGCGTCAGCTGCTTGCTTCTTAGTACCAACAAACAATACAACTGCATCGTTAGCTGCAGCATCACGCATGAAGTCGTATGCTTGGTCAGCGTATTTTACAGTTTGTTGCAAGTCGATAACGTGGATTCCGTTACGCTCAGTGAAGATGTACTTAGCCATCTTAGGGTTCCAGCGACGAGTTTGGTGACCAAAGTGTACACCAGCCTCAAGAAGTTGTTTCATTGAAATTACTGCCATGAGTATTTCTCCTTTTTGTTTTTTTCCTCTTCTTGATTTCAGCTTGCAAAACGACCCGAAGGCAACAGCTTCACAATTCATCAAGAATGAGTATTATCGTTTACACGACAAGTTACATTGTATCATAGTTGAGCCTTTTTTTCAAGTAATTTTGCTAGTTTTTCCTTCATAACCTAACTCCCCAACTGAAATTTTAAAAAAATTTATTAACTTTAAATAAAAAAACATCCCAACATAAATTGTTACTGCTAAATGTGCAATAACCGCTTATGTTGAGATTCAGATAAATACAAAATATTTCGAGTTGATAACTTAAATGTTTTGATATGAAAGAATCTACTTTATATTTTTTATAGCAAGTATCATATCTTCATACTCTATGTTATCAAAAAAACAATTACTAAAGATTAAACTTGCCAATAAGTCTTTGACTTTCTACTTGCTACTTCGAAGTTTCTTACGGATTTTATAGGCTATATTAAACAAGAAATACAATGAGCTAGTTGGGTAATTAAACTCACCAGCAAATTCCTCGATAGTGGGATTAAACTTAGATTTAAAATTAAATAACCCACCCTCTAAGTTGTTTTCAATTCCACCCATATTATGAGTCTCTGCCCCGCGTTCAAATGAATGTTGAGCAGTCTCAAACCATGTTGGAATAGCAGGTTGATAATGTCTAAATTCCTCATTCATTCCAGCATATAAGTTCTCAGAAGTTTTCCCAAATTCGATGGTCAAAGTTCCAGACAATGGAACGACACTGTTCCCTCTATCAATATGGCTCTTAAGAAAAGAAATTTCTTCCTCTAATCGTTTTCTCTCTTGCTGATTCTCTTTTATTTTGCCTTCTTTCGTTTTATCAGTGAATTTCTGCGCTATTTTAAGATTTTTTTCCAGTTGCTGCTCAACTTCTTTCAGTCTATTAGGTAAATCTAAATAGCTCAGTGTGATAAAGGAATGATCAGGATAAGTAGTCAATAACTTCTGATAATAATCTTTGCCTCGTAAACTGATATTCTTACGAGACTCTGTTTTCTTCATTAAAAATGAAAATTCATCTAATAAATCAAGTCCACCGAATTTTACTTCCAATCCTTTATTTCTTGCAGTTCGGATTGCCTGTCGAGTAGATTTGGACAGTTGATCCAGCGAGAAGTTTTCTTTATGAATATTAGCTTGAAAACGAGGTTGTATGTTTTCTGCCATATCCTTTGTCAATCCTGTCCAATGAACTTTATTTTTTTGCAATTCCTCAACAATTTCAAAAGTTTTAGAATTTTGAATAGTTTTTTGGTCGATCAGACTTCGACTGATAAAAAGGCTTGGATCAAATTTAACCATTATTGCATTGCTTTTTTTAGCAATTTTTTTCAATGTTAAAATCACAAATTTCAGAAGTTCTTTATCTTCATAATTAATAACTGGGCCTCTTGGAATATAGAACATGGAAAATCCTAATGGAAGAGGCTGAATTAAGATGTTCGCTACTCCAACTAGTTGATTCTCTTTATAAAATCCAACTCTCTCATTCCCCCAAGTATCCTTTATCTTGGCCCAATCACTACTCTGCAATAAATTCCCTTGAGGATGATTTTCTAAAAATAAATCCCACTCTTGAACATCAACATTCATTTTATAAGTAAACATAATTCCAGTACCAACTCTCTTAAAAACATATTATTTCGTTAGATAAACATACTTATCCTAGCTACATATCCGATAATTTTCATCCCATCTTTAATTCCATAATGACAAAAACATTCTGATGAAAATTTTTTATTAATACTATACAAAGGGTGAGATTAATAAAACCTCACCCTAAATTTAATAATAATTAATATATTAGTTTGGATAAATGTATCTTACAGTACCTCTTGATGCTGTCGGATTAAACCAACCACGATAATTTCCGATTGGTTGAGTTCCGCTACCATCATAGTTACATTCTGAAACTTGAATACGAGTTGATGATTCAACTGCAGTAACAACCGCTACATGTCCGTATCCTCCATCATCCCATGAAGCAATTGCACCAACTTGTGGTGTAGAACCTGTACGGAATCCAGCTGCCGCTGCACTAGCTGCCCACTGACCACCATTACCCCAATAATCACCAGCCCATGGAGCCAAGGTCTTAGCCCCCCATGTACATTGACCTGTTGGATAACTTGAAGCGTTTGAACTATAAGTTGGACGTTGAATTACAGTAGTCGCTGCAGGTGTGTAGCTTGAATCATTATCTGATGATGAACTTGATGAACTTGATGAACTTGATGATGAACTTGAAGTTGCTTGTACTTGGGCAACAAAAGTTGTGTTAGCTGAAGCTACAAGTGATTGTTGTTGACTTGCTTGTTTTGCTTTATAAGCTGCTTCTGCCTCTGCCGCTGCTTTAGCTTCTGCCTCTGCTGCTGCTTTTTTCTCTAGCAAGCTAGCTTTTTCGTTTTCTGCTGTAGCTTTTTCAGCTGCAAGATTTAACTCAGCTACTTTCAATTCTGCTTGTTTTGTTGTCAAAGCTTGAGCATCGTCAGCAAGTGTTTGTTGGTTAGCAATGACTGTATTGATTGCTTCGTTGTTTGCAACTTGTTTTTCAGAGATAGCTTTCTTATCTTCTTTTTGTTGTTGCAACATTTTATTGTTTGCTGATACGATTTCACTCATAGCTGCTACACGAGAAATAGCTTCTGTAATTGAGTCCGAGTTAATAATCGTATTGATGTAGCTTGTAGCAGTTCCGTTCGTTTGTGCACTACGAGCTTGGTTTTCAAGTGATTCATTACGTGATACAATATTTTTTGAAAGCTCAGTAATTTCTCCTTCAAGTTTTTTTGATTCTGCTTGAAGTTTTTCGTTCTCAACTTGCAATTTTTCTTGTTCTGCTTGAATTGCTGAAACCTGAGTTTGAATTTCATCTACTTGCTTTTGAGCTTCTTTTTGTTGAGCTGTCAAGCTACTAATTTTGCTATCTTGAGCAGCAATCTTTTCATCTGTTGTATTTGCTTGAACACTTGAAAGAACAGTTCCTTGTGAAACTAATACTGTACTTAACAAAAGTGTTGCTAGGATTTTTTTCTTCATAAGTGTAAGTACTCCTCCTTTTAAGACAATACTAGTATATCAAAAAAAAGGCTTAATAAATATTACGCCTTTATTACAGTTTTATTTCTTTCTTATAGATATATTTTTTCAAAAATAAACTGAAAAACTAACATCAATAGAAAGTTTAGTATCATTGACGGAACTAGACCATAGACGATAAAGACTGTTATGCTTTCAGCAGTTAATCCAATCATTTGCGCTAGAAGAAAACTACCAAATTCAAAAGAGAAAGTCATCATTAAAATAGCTAATAGTCTAGTCCATCTATTTGACAAAATAACTGAGTTGCTTTTATACACTATTGCTCCAATAATCACAAATAGAAGACTAGCGATTCCAATCAAATGGAAGAAATAAATATCGTATATAAGCCCTAGAACTAGGCAATAAGCTAAAAATAGATATTCCGATACTTCAATAGTTTCAAACAACAAGAAGATGAAGATAAAGTGGCTCACAATTTGAAAATGTGGAAAAAAACTATTTACAAATTGCCCTAAATGACTGTCTATTAAGACAACTATAGGCAAGAGTAAAAACATCCCTATCTGCTTCAACAGTCTCATGATGGATTCCCCACTAACTCTACGACTTTTAGATTCATTGGATCAGCATGGAGTTTAACCATAACTTCTCTCGTTAGATAGTCACTACTATGGGTAACTGATACAACATCTCCTACGGGAATATCTGTAGTTTTAAAGTTGCCCAGACCTCCTGTAACTACCTTGTCTCCTTGGCTGATATCACTACTACTATTTAACTGGCTTATTTTAAGCAAGTCTTTTTCTTTGTCGTACCCAATGATAATGCCATATATACTAGTAGAACCGTGTTGGATTTTAACGGAGATTTTCTCCGTATTTTCCGCGTTGGTCAATAAGTTGACCACAGTAGAGTTATCTTCAACCTTTCCCACGCTTCCAATCAGTCCCCCACCAGCAATCACAAGCATATTACTGGTCACACCTTGTTGAGAACCTGAATCAATTGTCAACTCTTGTTTCCAAGTTGCAGGAGTTCTCATGATGACATCAGAAGCAATCAACTTGGTTGCATTCAATTTTGACTTCATATCCAATAACTGACGCAGTTGCTCATTTTCTTCCTTCAGACTGTCTGCTTCATTCGTTTCCTTCTTCATCTGATAGAGTTCTTTTTTGAGAGTTTCATTCTCGTTATAGGTTCTAGTCAAAAGACCTAAATCAGATTTTACGGAAGAAAGCCATTGAAAAGGCTTTTGCACTATTCTATCGACTAACGAAATTCCATCTCCAGCTTTTGTCACAACTGCACTTGATTGTGTTGTTACTAAAAAAACGGATACTACTAATACAACGACAAACAGAACAATGATATATTTTGATTTTTTAAAACGGTTCATACCTCTACCTTATATTACATTCTAAGATTTTAGCAAAAATAGAATTGCACCCAATACACAAACAAATAATAGCGCTATACTGTCTCTGTTCATCCAATTTAACTGTCGATACTGACTGCGGCCATTTCCACCTTGATAGCCTCTAGCTTCCATGGCTGTAGCAAGAGAATCCGCTCGTTTCAAACTTGTAGCGAACAAAGGAATCAAAATAGGAATCATAGCCTTAACCTTTTGAATTACATTACCTTCTCCAAAATCAACACCACGCGCCTTTTGAGCATTCATAATTCGAATCGTATCATCCATCAAGGTTGGCACAAAACGTAAACTCATTGACAACATGAGTCCAATCTCATGAACTGGAACCTTAAATCTTTTTAAAGGTCCAAGCAAGGATTCAACCGCTGTTGCCAAGCTCAATGGCATGGTTGTCAAAGTAAGCAAGGTTGAGAAAAAGATAATCAACACAAAACGACAAAAAATAATTCCTGCCTGCTCAATACCATAGCTTGTGATTTTTATAAACCCCATCTCGAACAAGACGTGACCACCAGAGATAAAGAACAGTTGAAAAAGGGTTGTAAAAGCAATCAGAAAAAACATAGACCGCAAACCTTTTATAAAAAAGGATAAGGGAACTTCTGATAAAATGACAAATATGCCTGTTGCAATGAAGAGTATGAGATTTGTAATTGGATTATTGGCCCAAAAAGCGATGATGATCAATAAAATCATTGCTACTAACTTACTACGAGGATCTAGACGATGAATAATCGAATTTCCTGGTATGTATCGACCTAAAATCATATTATCCATTGATAAACTCCTTAAACTCCTCTATCGTTATCGGCAATTGTTTGAAAGAAATTCCTCTGTCAACTAGCCTTTGAGCAAATCGTGTGATTTTAGGAACACCCAATTGGATTTTTTCCATAAATTCGACATTTTGAAAGACAAGACTTGGCTTCCCACCCTTAACTAGTTTCCCTTTTTCCATCACATAAACTTGGTCAGCAAATTCGGCCACATCATCCATAAGGTGGGTTACTAGAACAATTGTTATGCCATCTTGATGAAGCTTTTTAAACAAGGCCATCAACTCTTTTCGACCAATTGGATCCAAACCAGCTGTTGGTTCGTCTAAGACCAAAATGCTAGGCTCCATCGCCAAAATTCCAGCAATAGCAACCCGCCTCATTTGTCCACCTGAGAGTTCAAATGGACTTCGTTCAAAGAGTGATTCATCGATTCCTACTAAAGCTAGTTTTTCACGCGCGATAGCTTCTGCCTCTTCTACAGAAACTCCAAAATTTTGAGGTCCAAAAGCCACATCTTTTAGGACAGTTTCCTCAAAAATTTGATTCTCTGCAAACTGAAATACCAATCCAACTTGTTTACGAATTTGACGAATTTGCTTATTGACGGATGTTGATGTAATCAATGTATCAAAGACACGAACACTTCCCTTTGTAGGAACCAACAAACCATTTAAGAGTTGTAGAATTGTAGATTTTCCACTTCCTGTATGCCCAATAATCGCAGTATAAGAGCCATCCTCTATTGACAAACTGACATCTGACAAGGCAGCTGAGGCAAAGGGCGTTCCTTCTTGATACGTATAACTAACATTGTCTAGAATAATTCCCATAAAGCCTCCTCAAGCTCCTCCTCGGTCAGGAAGTGCTCTGGTAATTTTAAGCCATTATCACGCAGTGATTGTTTTAATTGATTGACAAAGGGTTGATCTAAGCCAATTTGATCTAAATCTGACCTAGAGAATAATTCTCTAGGAGTGCTTGTTGACTCAACCTCTCCTTTTTTCATCACCAAAACTCTGTCACTCATGGCCACCTCATCCAGATCATGCGTAATGGAGATGACTGTCATCTGATGGTCTTTGCGAATCTTCTGGACTATCTTAATCAACTCTAATCGTCCCTCAGGGTCCAACATACTTGTAGCCTCATCCAAGATTAAAATATCTGGTCGCAGAGCAACAACCCCTGCAATAGCTACTCTCTGTTTCTGACCTCCTGACAAGCGAGCTGGTTCCTTTTTAGCAAATTCAGCCATCCCAACCAATGATAAAGCCTCAGAAACGCGTTTCTTCATCTCTTCAAGTGGGATTCCTTGATTTTCCAGTCCAAAAGCAACATCGTCTTCAACAGTTGCTCCTACGAATTGGTTATCAGGATTTTGAAAGACCATACCAATCTTACGTCTTTTTTCCCAGACATTTTCTGGAGTTAGGCAGTCACCGTCTATCCAAATTTCTCCAGATTCAGCCTCGAGCAAACCATCAATCAAGCGAACTGTCGTTGATTTTCCACTACCATTATGACCAACGATAGACAACCATTCTCCACGTTTCACGTGAAACGAAATGTTATGAACATCATAGTGTTCTTGATCTGCCTGGTATCGAAATGACAGATTCTTAATTTCAATAATCGATTCCATATCTAGCGAAAGGTTCCTTTAAACAAATATGCACTTCCCTTGAAATAATCATAACCAGAATAAACTGTGAAGAACAAGGCAATATAAAGAGTTATCTGACCAAGCACATTCCAGTGAAGCAACAAGAAGATAATCGCAAACATCTGACTAAATGTCTTTATTTTCCCAGGCATTGCAGCAGCTAGAACAGTCCCGCCTGTTTCGACTAAGAGCAGGCGCAACCCGGTAACTGCAAGTTCTCGACAAATAATAACTGCTACCACCCAAGCTGGTGCCATATTTAGCCCAACTAGCATAATAAAGGCTGACATAACTAACAACTTATCTGCCATTGGATCTGCAAATTTCCCAAAATTGCTAACTACCTGCCATTTTCTAGCCAAATATCCATCCAAATAGTCCGTGATGCTAGCAATAGCAAAAATAATTGCTGCTGTTATATGTAATACCGGAGACGGTCCAAATGATAGAAGAAGAACAAAAATGGGAATAAATAAAATTCTACCAATCGTTAGTATGTTAGGAATATTCTCTTTTTTCATATTATCCTTCCTTAATTTGAACTCATTGTCAGTTTAATCCAGCCAGTTTCCCCAGCCAATTTTGAAGTATCGATTTCCTGATTATCGATTTTCACTGTTACTCCTTTAACAACTCCCAATGTAATTGTTACAGGATTGTCTTTCGAAATCGTTGTTTTAGCTGTTTTATTATTAGGTTCGAGAGTCACTCCTCCTGCCAAGTCAGTATTCGAAACACTGATCCAGCTCGTTACATCGGTAACAGAGAATTGAAGCTCAACTGAATCTTTAGAAGTTTTGTATTCTGCTGCTATCGTATCTCCCTGACCAGAAATGATCACAGAAGAGGCATCACTCGAACTTGATGAACTAGTAAATTGGCTACTACTTGATGGCTCACTACTGGAAGTACTTGTTGAACTCACCACACTATAACTTGCTGTAGCTGGCGTAGTTGGTTGGGTTTGAATGTAATTCCACACATAGTAGGTTACAAAAATTAAAATTGATAAAGACAAGAGAACAAAGTAAAACAGCGGGAGAAATGAATTCTTCTTGCGATTAGAACGTCTACGTCCTGAAAGCTCAATCTCATCAACATCTACTTCTTCATAGGTAATCATACTACCTGAATCATAGGCATCTAGAACAATATGTTCATCTAATTCAACTGCCCAAGCATATTTTCTCAAAAAAGATCGAGCATAAAAAGTACTCGGTAGTTTGTCAAAATCATCTGTTTCCAGTGCCTCCAACAAATCCAGTTGAATATCCGTCTTTCTGTGTAATTCCTCCAAGCTCAGTCCTTGGTTAATTCTAGCAAGGCGTAAGACCTCGCCAATTGTTTTTTTTCTCATACTTAACATTCCTTCTTTCTAGTGTATTTTCTAGCGATTATATCGGAAAAATTGTACAATCAACCATGTCGCTATTATCTATCAAATCATGTCCTGCTTCTAGAACATTCTCTAGAGTAATTTCCTGCAAAAGTTTAGGAAGGTCAAACAGGGTCGAACCTGTCTTAGTTGGATGATACTGAGTGGCAATATATTCTAAGAAATCCATACTATGAAGAAATTCTCCATACATCTCAGTTTTTACAATATCCAAGTGATCCTCAGTGACATCCTCATCTTTCATAAAATTACGAATAGCTTTACGAAATTGATGAGAAAGTGCCACAGGTTCCTTTGTATCCATTGTTAATATCACAAAATGGAAACGATGATCCACTTCTATTTCTAGAGACAAGGAAGCATCCAGTTTACCAGACTCATATAATCTTTGAAATCTTTGTGAAGTCCAACCAAACATCATTGTAAACAACAATTTCAATAAAAGATGATAACGATATTGATCTCGATTTCCGATTTCTTTATTCCCTCTAATACCGATCGCTAATTTTGGAGAAGCAACGTCCATCCGTAAACTTTCAGTAGTCTTTACATGATGTAAAGATATTTGTTCTCTTTTAAACTCATATTTTTTTTCTTGCAGATAAGATTTCTTAGCAAAATAATCTTCAAGAAGTTCAAGTTTAAAATTACCGACCAAAAAGATATTACTATTGACAGGTCTGTAAAACTCTTTAAAGTTCTCTTTTAAATCCTCCAAACAAATAGCATCAATAGAGTTTTCACTACCAACAATATCTGAAGCTAAAGGACTTTCTGGATAGAGATTTGCCAAAGTCTTGAAAAATAGACAAGAATCCGGATCATCCTGATACATCTCTCTTTCCTGCTGAATGATATCCTTTTCGCGCTCCACAGATTCTTCAGTCATATTGAAAGTAGTGACAAGTTCTTCTAGCAAATCTAAACACTCTAGAACATTTTCAGAAGTCGAGAAAAGATAGTTAGTGTTCGTAAAGCTCGTAAAGGCATTACTTTCAGCACCCAACTCTGTAAAAGCTGCCATAACATCTCCAGAATCTTCTCTTTCAAAAAGCTTATGTTCTAAGAAATGAGCGATTCCTTGTGGATATTGTTGTAAGTCATTACCATCCACTGTAAACCTTGTGTCAACAGAACCAACTTGGACACTTACAACGCCATAAACCTCGTTAAAGTCCTTTTTAGGTAGTAAAGTAACTGTCAAACCATTTTCTAAGCTAGTTTGATACAAAGTTTCTTTTACAGCAGGATAATATTTCTTTTGAAAAGTAGGTCTGGTCATTCTGCTCCTTCCATAAAATAAATAGCCTGCAACTTAAAACTGTTTGCTGCTTCACAAATTGCTTCTCTATCAACTTGTTCAAGCTTATCGATTAAAATTTTTGTGTCAAGATTCGCCTTCCCAAAAAAAGTTGACAGATAATATTTATCGACAATAGAATCTTGATTATCCTGAGCTAGTAGTAAAGATCTACGAATCATTTGTTTGGTCTGATCAATCTCCTTATCTGTAAACTTGCCATTTTTTATGTCAAGCAACTGATGATTCATCAATTTTCTTACCTTGTTTCGATTTTGCCGATCAATTCCAGCAAACAATCGTAAAAATCCACTAAAGAGATCCAAATGACTTGATACCGTATAGGCCAGTCCTTCTTTTTCTCTCACTTGGGTAAATAGTTTCGAATGAGGAAAGGCTCCTAAAAGACCATTGACAAGAAGCACTGCCATCTGTTCTTCATCACCATATGCCACTGAACTATGGTAGCCCATCTCTAAAACAGACTGTCCTAATCTCTTTCTAACAATACCTTCTCTAAAAATATTAGAATAGGGTTGCTGATATTGAATGTTTACAGCTGATTTACGACCTGTTAAAGGAAATTTATGTAAAAACTCTAAAACTTCAATTTCATTAAAATCACCCAAGAAGAAAATATCTATTTGGTCTTCTTTTAGCATTTTTTGATAGCTTGAAAAACATGTTTTTGAAGTCTCTTCTGAAATTCTAGAAATCAAATCTTTAGGAACTAGCTTCATTGATTCTTCTTGGAAAAACAATTGATCTAACTCTTTATGAGCAAAGAAGAATGGGTCTTCTAATTCTGATTCCAGCCTTGATAAGATCTGTTTTTTCTCGATGTCAAAAGCATTTTTCTCAAATTCATCCTCATCCGACAATGGTGTAAACAGAACCTGATGCAGTAATTCTAAAATTTGAGAAGTTAATACGTTTTTCTTACTTAAAAATTCATCACGCACATAGGTAATATTCAAATCCACAAGATGACTTTGTCCTCTTCGATAGGCGTGCGCTGACAAATCAGTTCCATACAAGGTTGCTAAACGTTTTCTAAACAGTTGAGCAGTTGGATAACTTTGGTTGGCAGTTTCAAGCATACTGGCACTTAACATGCGACTTGAAATTGAATCCAAAGACAATGGAGCTGTGAAACGCACAGTAATTTTATTAGTTTTAAATTTTTTTGATTGGATAAAATGCACTGTAATTCCAGGTACTAACTCCATCTCTTACCTCCTTCTACATAGAGTTCTATTATACCATGAAAAGAGAAAATTTTCTTGTTCTCTTTACCCCTTTTAGAATTAAAATCGCTTTCATTTCTAACGAATTTACCTCTGCCATTTCAAGGTAAAATATGGTATAATACCAAAGATTGAGGTGAACTATGGAATACAAATTATTTGAAGAATTTATCACTCTCCAAGCTCTCTTGAAAGAACTTGGTATTATACACAGTGGCGGAGCTATTAAATCCTTTTTAGCTGAGCATCATGTCTACTTTAATGGGGGATTAGAAAATCGTCGTGGGAAAAAAGTAAGAATCGGAGACTCTATCGACATTCCTGACATGAAAATCCAAATCATTCTGACGCAACCGAGCTTAGAAGAACAGGAAGAATATCTCCAAGAAAAACTTGAGAAAGAACGTGTGGCTAAACTTGTCAAAGAAATGAATAAGACGGTCAAAAAAAAGCCAACAAAAAAGACCCCGAAAGCTAAAACAAAAACTGCACCACGTTTCCCAGGTAGATAAGTATGTGGCTAAAAAACTTATCCATCAAGCAATTTAGAAACTATCAGAATACCGAAATTGAATTTAATCCTAAATTAAATGTATTTGTGGGTCGAAATGCTCAAGGCAAAACTAATCTTCTGGAAAGTATTTACTTTTTAGCTTTAACTAGAAGTCATCGGACAAAGACAGACAAGAATTTAATCCGATTTGAAGAAGAGCAGCTTCAAGTTTCTGGAATTCTTCAAAAACGAACGGCTACTGTACCACTTGAGATTGACTTGACTCCAAAAGGTCGGATTACTAAGGTCAATCACTTAAAGCAAGCTCGGCTATCTGACTATATTGGACACATGAATGTTGTTCTATTTGCACCCGAAGATTTACAACTTGTCAAAGGAGCACCTGCTATCCGACGTAAGTTTATAGATATGGAGCTAGGGCAAATCAAACCCATATACTTGTCAGACTTGTCAAGCTACAACCATGTGCTCAAACAAAGAAATACCTACTTAAAGTCAGCAAATCATATCGACGAAACATTTTTATCTGTTCTCGATGACCAGCTAGTCGACTACGGTTGTCGAGTGATGATTCACAGAGCAGAATTTATCAAAAAAATGGAGTCTTTTGGTCGTGAAAAGCACTTTGATATCTCAGACCAATTGGAAGAGTTGTCAATACGTTATCAACCATCTGTAAACTTCACTGGCAAGGAACATCTAGCAGAATCTTTCTATACAGCACTTCAAAAAAGTAGAGCAAGAGATTTATTTAAAAAGAATACTGGAGTTGGTCCTCATCGGGATGATATGATTTTCTTGATCAACAGTATAGATGCGAGTTTTGGCAGTCAAGGACAGCATCGTAGCCTTGTCCTCTCTATCAAACTAGCTGAAATCGAGTTGATGGAAAACATCACCAAGGAAGCGCCTATTCTTTTACTTGACGATGTTATGAGTGAACTTGACAATAATCGTCAACTTAAATTATTAGAGACTATCTCTCATAACATTCAAACCTTTATTACTACCACTAGTTTAGAGCATCTTCAAAACTTGCCTGATAATCTCAGTGTATTTACAGTAAAAGATGGTCAATTATCTGTAAACTAATATTTACAACATTGTAAATAAAAAATCTCCTGTTCAACAGGAGATTTTTTATTACATTGAGTAGTTTGGTGCTTCATTTGTGATTTGCACGTCGTGTGGATGGCTTTCTTTTAGACCAGCACCTGACATTTCGATAAATTGAGCATTGTCATGCAATTCTTTAAGGTTAGCAGCACCACAGTAACCCATACCAGAACGGATACCACCAATCATTTGGAAGACAATATCAGCTGCTGCACCTTTATAAGCAACACGACCTTCAATTCCTTCTGGAACAAGTTTGTTTGCTTCATTGACAGAACCTTGGAAGTAACGGTCGCTTGAACCCTTCTTCATAGCAGCGATTGAACCCATACCGCGGTATGTCTTGAACTTACGTCCTTGGAAAATTTCAGTTTCACCTGGAGCTTCATCTGTTCCCGCAAACATTGATCCAAGCATTACTGCATTTCCACCAGCAGCAAGAGCTTTTACAATATCTCCAGAATACTTGATTCCACCATCAGCGATGATTGTTTTGCCATATTCACGCGCAACTGCTGCCGCATCATAGATAGCTGTAACTTGTGGAACTCCGACACCTGCGATAACACGAGTTGTACAGATTGAACCTGGCCCAATACCAACTTTAACAACGTCAACTCCTGCGTCATAAAGGGCACGAGCTCCTTCAGCAGTAGCGATATTTCCGGCAATCAATGTACGGTCTGGGAAGTGCGCACGGATTTCAGCGATTTTACGGAGAACCCCTGCAGAGTGACCATGAGCAGTATCGATGACAATTGCATCTGCTCCCGCTTCAAAGAGGGCTTCTGCACGTTCAAATGTGTCAGAAGTAACACCTACCGCACCTGCAACTAGAAGGCGACCAAACTCATCTTTTGCTGCATTTGGGAATTCAATTACTTTTTCAATATCTTTGATTGTGATCAAGCCAGAAAGACGACCTTCTTCATCAACCAAAGGTAGTTTTTCAATACGGTGTTCTTGAAGAATGCTCTCAGCTGTTTTTAAATCTGTACCAACTGGTGCAGTAACCAAGTTTTCGCTAGTCATGTGTTTTGAAATTGGTTGGTTGTAGTCAGAAATAAAGCGAAGATCGCGATTTGTTAGGATACCAACCAATTTACGATTTTCAAGAGTTTCAACCACTGGAACACCACTGATACGGTAACGTCCCATGAGTTCATCTGCTTCTGCAATTGTATGCTCTGGAGTCAAGAAGAATGGATCAATGATAACACCATTTTCAGAACGTTTTACCTTACGAACTTCATCTGCTTGTTGAGCAATTGACATATTTTTATGGATAACTCCAAGACCACCTGCACGAGCAATAGCAATAGCCATTTGGCTTTCTGTTACAGTATCCATGGCTGCTGTAATAATTGGGATATTTAAAGTCAAATTATCTGCCAATTTTGTTGTTAAATCCGCATCATTAGGCAATACATGACTCTCTGCTGGAATAAGCAATACATCATCAAAGGTAAAACCTTTTTTCAAAAATTTAGTGTCCCAATTAGACATTGAAGTTTCCTCTTTTCTTTCTTTTTGAGCTTGACGCTTTTTGTATTGTATCTATCATACCATTCTATGAAAATTTGTCAATTATATTGATAATAGATAATGTAAAAAACTATCCCTTTAATTTTAAAGAAGAGATAGTTTTAGAGTTCGTATTTTATCTATTAATGAAAGTAATTTAGACCCATTGCCGATTTTACTTCTGATAGCGTTTGGCCAGCAACTTCTCGAGCTTTTTCACTACCTTTTTGTAACATATTATACACTTCACCCATATCTTTAGCATATTCTAGGCGACGTTCACGGATTGGACCAAGTTCACGTTCTAGGATTTCAAGTAGATACCGTTTTGTCTTAACATCACCTAGACCTCCACGTTGATAATGCTCTTTCATGTCAGCAATTTCTTGAGAATCTTCAGGACGTCCGAATACGTCTAAGTAATGGAAAACCATATTTCCTTCAATCTTACCTGGATCCTCAACACGAATGTGATCTGGATCTGTATACATACTCATTACTTTCTTACGCAAAGTATCTGCATCATCTGACAAGTAGATACCATTATTAAGCGATTTAGACATTTTGGCATTTCCATCAAGACCAGGTAAGCGACCTGCTCCTTCATTTTCAGGATAAATTCCTTCCGGTTCTACTAAAACATCACAATTATAGGCATGATTGAATGAACGCACAATCTCACGCGTTTGTTCAATCATCGGTTTTTGGTCTGTACCTACAGGAACATAGTTAGCCTTAAAAGCTGTGATATCTGCTGCTTGAGCAATTGGATAAACTAAAAATCCAGTTGGAATACTTTCTCCAAATCCTTTCTGAGCAATTTCTGTCTTTACAGTAGGATTACGCTCCAGACGAGCCAAAGACACTAGATTCATGTAATACATAGACAACTCTGCCAATTCTGGAATTTGACTTTGAATGAAAATCGTTGATTTGTTAGGATCCAATCCCACTGCAAGATAGTCCAAAGCAACATTCCCAATAGACTCTACAATAGTTTGTGGATCTTTTGCATGGTCAGTTAAAGCTTGCTGGTCAGCCAAAAAAACAAACATGTCATATTTATCTTCTTGCTGTAATAAGACACGATTTTTTAAGCTACCAACGTAGTGCCCAATATGTAATTTCCCCGTTGGACGATCTCCTGTTAAAATAATGGGTTTATTCATCTTATTCTCCTTTGATATGGTCCTTTCAATTATAGCATTTTTTTGATAAAAAGACAGGTAATTTTTTTTATCAAATAATTACGATTTCAACTCCTTAACTGTAAATTATCTGTAAACTCCCTTTACAAATAATTGACAGATAAAAATTTGAATATTTGCTGATTTTCTAGTAGAATTAGAGTATTACATATAATAGGAGAAAAAAATTGCTAACAGTATCTGATGTTTCACTACGTTTTAGTGATCGCAAACTTTTTGATGAGGTCAACATCAAATTTACAGAAGGAAACACATATGGTTTAATTGGTGCTAACGGTGCAGGTAAATCAACATTTTTAAAAATCTTAGCTGGGGATATTGAACCTACAACTGGTCATGTTTCTCTTGGACCTGATGAACGTCTTTCTGTGCTTCGTCAAAATCACTTTGACTATGAGGATGAACGTGTTATTGATGTTGTTATCATGGGTAATGAAAAACTATACAACATCATGAAAGAAAAAGATGCTATCTATATGAAAGCAGACTTTACTGATGAAGATGGAGTTCGTGCAGCTGAGCTTGAAGGAGAATTTGCTGAACTAGGTGGTTGGGAAGCTGAGAGTGAAGCTTCACAACTCTTGCAAAACTTGAATATCCCTGAAGATCTTCATTACCAAAATATGAGTGAACTCGCAAATGGAGACAAAGTGAAAGTACTCCTTGCTAAAGCTCTATTTGGTAAACCAGATGTCCTTCTTTTGGATGAGCCGACCAACGGTTTGGATATCCAATCTATTACTTGGTTAGAAGATTTCTTGATTGATTTTGATAACACCGTTATTGTTGTGTCCCATGACCGTCACTTCTTAAATAAAGTATGTACTCACATGGCCGACCTTGACTTTGGAAAAATCAAACTCTATGTCGGAAACTACGACTTCTGGAAAGAATCTTCTGAGCTTGCTGCTAAATTGCTAGCAGACCGTAATGCTAAAGCAGAAGAAAAAATTAAGCAACTCCAAGAATTCGTTGCTCGTTTCTCTGCTAATGCTTCTAAATCAAGACAAGCAACATCACGTAAGAAAATGCTTGATAAGATTGAACTTGAAGAAATTGTGCCATCTAGTCGTAAATATCCATTTATCAACTTTAAAGCTGAACGTGAAATCGGAAACGATCTCTTGACAGTAGAAAATCTATCTGTCAAGATTGATGGCGAAACTATTCTTGACAACATCAGCTTTATCTTGCGTCCAGGTGACAAGACAGCTCTTATCGGTCAAAACGACATTCAAACAACTGCATTGATTCGTGCTATTATGGGTGATATTGACTATGAGGGAACTGTCAAGTGGGGGGTTACAACTAGTCGCTCTTACTTACCAAAAGACAATTCAGCTGATTTTGCTGGGAGTGAATCTATCCTTGACTGGCTCCGTCAATTTGCAAGTAAAGAAGAAGATGACAATACCTTCTTGCGTGGTTTCCTTGGCCGTATGCTCTTCTCTGGAGATGAGGTTAACAAACCTGTAAACGTCTTGTCAGGAGGAGAAAAGGTGCGCGTGATGCTATCGAAACTCATGCTTTTGAAATCAAATGTTCTAGTACTTGACGATCCTACTAATCACTTAGATTTGGAATCTATTTCAAGTTTGAACGATGGATTGAAAAACTTCAAAGAATCAATCATCTTCGCCAGTCATGACCATGAATTCATTCAAACATTGGCTAACCACATTATTGTCCTATCTAAAAACGGTGTAATCGACCGTATTGATGAAACCTATGATGAATTCTTAGAAAATGCTGAAGTACAAGCAAAAGTTAAAGAACTTTGGAAAGACTAAATAATACTTTAAAACTCAGTTGGATTAACCAACTGAGTTTTCTATCATTCTATGAGGTAACATGAAAACATTTTTTAGAAACTATTGGACCTATTTTATTTCTTTCATCATTCCCCTAGTAATTATGTTCGGAGTCTATCTTTCTCAATGTATCTACTGGAACAGTGATACTTCACCTTTATTAGGGGATGGATTTCATCAATATGTTATTTTTGATCTTAATCTTCGTAATATTTTACATGGGAGTGATAGTCTATTTTATACTTTTACCAGTGGTCTAGGTCTCAATTTTTATGCCTTGTCCAGTTATTATCTTGGTAGTTTTCTATCACCTCTTGTTTATTTTTTTGATGTATCAAGCATGCCAGACGCAGTTTATCTATCAACCTTGTTGAAATTTGGTTTGATAGGTCTGTCAACCTTTTTTAGCTTGAGTAAACTATTTAAAAATATACCAGCCCCACTTAGATTAGCTCTATCTACCTCATATGCTTTAATGAGCTTTACAGTTAGTCAACTTGAGATTAAAACCTGGTTAGATGTTTTTATTTTAATTCCCTTAATTTTAACTGGTTTACATCTACTCGTAGCGGAAAAAAAACGGATTCTATACTTTACAAGTTTGTCAATATTATTTATCCAAAACTACTATTTTGGTTATATGACTGCCCTGTTTTTGGTAGTTTGGTATTTTTGCCAACTTTCCTGGGATTTTAAAAGTCGCAAGTATTCTTTCCTTGATTTTTTCCTAACATCCTTACTCGCTGGTTTAATAAGTTTCATCATGACACTCCCAACCTTGTTTGATTTAAGAACTCATGGTGAAAAACTAACCGCTATTACAAAAATAAAAACAGATGCCAGTTGGTATCTAGATCTATTCGCTAAACAATTCATTGGTGCTTTCGATACAACTAAATATGGTTCCATCCCAATGATTTTTGTTGGCCTCCTTCCTTTTATCTTAACAATTGTATTCTTTACATTAAAATCAATTAAGTTTCACGTGAAACTATGCTATGCAACTCTACTCATTATCATCATTGCTAGTTTTTATCTAGAAGCCTTAGATTTATTTTGGCAAGGAATGCACGCACCAAATATGTTTCTTCATCGCTATGCGTGGATTTTCTCTACTCTCTTGATTTATATTTCAGCAGAAGTTTTAAATAGATTTAAGGATATTAAATTATGGAATATTTTATTCTCAATGACCTTCCTTTTATTTGGCTATCTGGCAACCATTTATTTTAAAAATCATTATTCATTTCTAACTAAATTAAATATACTCTTAACGATTGAATTCTTAGTGGTATACTTACTGTTATTATTAGCACTTATTAAAAAACTGATTTCTCTAAAAATCTTTTCAATCCTTATTTTGATCTTTACAATAAGTGAAATTAGTTTTAATGCTTCATCTCAACTAAATGGAATTACGAAAGAATGGGGATTTGCTTCTCGTAGTACCTATGATAAAGATATTCCAAGTATGGAAGCTATTTTGGAGTATACCAAACAGCAACCAGATACATTTACACGAACTGAAAAGTTACAAACTCAAACTGGAAACGATAGCATGAAATTTAACTACAATGGCATCTCACAATTTTCATCTGTTCGTAATCGTTCTGCAAGTACAACGTTAGATAAGTTGGGTTTTAAATCTTCAGGTACCAACCTTAATCTTCGTTATGCAAATAATACTATCATTGCAGATAGTTTATTTGGAATCAGCTACAATATTTCTGAAACCTATCCAGATAAATATGGTTTTCATCCAAGCTATCAAAAAGATAATCTAACCCTTTATAAAAATCAATTCGCTCTCCCAATTGCTTTTGCTACACAGTCTCTTTACAAAGATGTCACTTTTAACGACCATACTCTTGATAACCAAACTCAATTTTTAAATCAAATTGCTGGCTTAAATGAAGAGTACTTTTATCCGATAAATCATCATACAGACTCTGGTGACAACGTTGTCAATCTAAACGGAACTGATACTGAAGATGCAACTACCAGCTACAGCATTGAAGTACCAGATAATAGTCAGGTTTACCTTTCCATGACCAAGCTAAATTTTTCAAACGATAAGAAAAAGCAAGTTGACATCATTGTCAACGGTGAAAAAAAATCCTTTACCACAGATAATGCTTTTACATTTTTTAATCTTGGATATGCAGAACATAAACAAACTTTTGATATCCAGGTTAAGTTCCCAGGAAATGCTCAAGTATCATTTGAATCTCCAACTTTCTATCGCTTAGATACTAAGAAATATACGGAGGCTATACGCAAAATAAAAGAAAATCCAGTAGAAGTGAGCTCTTATAAAAACAAGGTCACTGTAAATTATAAGGTAAAGAATGATACATCAATCTTTTTCACAATTCCTTACGACCGAGGATGGTCTGCTTACCAAAATGGTAAAAAATTACAAATTCAACAGGCACAAACTGGATTTATGAAAATTGATGTTCCTGAAGGTGAAGGAACTATTACCCTTTCCTTTATACCAAAAGGATTTGTTGTTGGTGCAAGTTGTTCTCTTATAGCTATTATTGTCTTTATTTTTTATGATATTCAAAGAAAAAAATATTCTAGATAAAAAAACAATCGACCGAATTGGTCGATTGTTTTTAGTCTTCTTCAGCTTTTTTAGGTTGATAGGCTAGCATTCCTAAAGCAACAAAAATCATTATTGTAAAGATAAGGAAAATAATCTGACTATGAATATTACCTGTCATAGAAATGGTTTGTCGAAAACCTGAAACTGAATAACTCATAGGTAACCATGGATTAATAGTTTTAAAGAATTGATTCGTCAAAGCTAAAGGATAAGTTCCTGCACTTGATGCTAATTGAAGGAGTAATAAAATTAAAGAGAAGAAGGCGCCTAGGCGAGAATTCCAGGTTGTCAATGCTGTTACCATCGCCATGAAAGCAAGGCTGGTTAAAATGATCAAAGCTAAAGTTTTGAATTCGTGAACTGCAGTAAGTCCAATTAAATGTACTCCACCATAAACTAATACTCCTGCCAAACCAGCAATGATACCGTTAATTTCAAAGCGAGACTTAAACCAAGCCCAGCGACTTTCTGGATGGCGCCCAGAAGGCAATTTAGCAAAAATCATATTAGTAGAAATAGCCGCAACAAAGAGAGCAACTGATATCATATATGGAGCCATGGCAATTCCATTAACTGCTACTTGATCCGTATCAGTTTTTGAAAGACTCAAAGGATCAGCCAGTAAGTCTGCATTTTTTGGTTCAGTTGAAGCCTTATTCAATTGTTTATCAGCATCTGTCAACCCTTGATTTAATTGACTTGAACCATCACTTAATTTTCCGAGTCCTGATTGTAAAATTTCAGATCCTTGAGCAAGTTGATCTGCTCCACTAGCTATTTTTTCAGAACCATTAGCCAGTTGATTTGCTCCTGAAACTAGCTGGTCTGATTTATCAGCTAATTGTTGAGAACCCGCTTGTAATTGATTAAATCCAGCAGTTAAATCTGATGTTTTATTGTTTACTTGGTTGACACCTGATGCAAGTTTATCAATTCCTGTTGTTAATTCTGGCCCATTCGCTGCTAATTTAGCAGTAGCACCTGTCAATGTAGAAGATTTTTCTGTCAACTGATTAGAGCCTTGTAGCAACTTATTGAAACTTCCTGTCAAGTTCGAATTTTTCGAACTCAACTGACTTGCTCCTAAAGCTACTTGGTCTACAGATTTTGTATAGCTGTCAATACCAGATGCAAGAGTTTGACTAGCTGGCAATAACTGACCATCAATTGCTGTTTGAACCTGTGTTAATCCACTTGACAAACTTGTCAATGTTGAAGAAGCAGTTGGTAATAATTGACTTGAATGATTCTTTAATTGAGTTAAACTATTTGTTTGAGTGGTTACATTTTCTAAAGAAGATTGTAACGTTTGAACTGTAGTTAAAATTGTTCGTGCTGACTCACTGGCAGAAGATGATGGATTAGAAACCACAGAAGTTATCTCTGCCTGTTGGTCAGGAGTTAAGCTTTGATAAGCACTAGTAGATTGAATAGCTGATAAAGTAGTTTCTTTTTCAGATTGATTTGAAGTAATGATGCTCTGTGCTGAATTTGCAATCGTTGATAGACTACTAGAAAGCTGGTTTGTTACTTGTGTTATCTCTCCACTATCTGCTGTTTGAATATTTTGAATAGCTTGATTAAATTGCTCTAAACTAGTTGCTAATTGTTTAATCTGATCTTTCTGTTGGTTTGCCCCATCTAATTGAGTAGAAAGTT
Organism: Streptococcus sp. SCPM-O-B-15304 (M98); assembly: GCF_058200215.1. NCBI lineage: Bacteria > Bacillati > Bacillota > Bacilli > Lactobacillales > Streptococcaceae > Streptococcus > Streptococcus sp. SCPM-O-B-15304 (M98). The sequence continues at coordinate 112,281 of NZ_JBYQGQ010000006.1, forward strand.
CTTGAATACCTTGATTAAGTTGTGTTAGTCCTGTACGTAGAGTCTCTGATTTAGTAGAAATCTGATTTGCACCTGATGATAGACTTTGAACTCCATTTGTATAAGTATCAATACCAAGTGAAAATTGATTTAATCCTGAATTAAGTTGAGAAACACCACCTGTATAGGCTTGTGTGCCTGCATCAAGTTGAGTCAATCCTGATACCAGTGCCGGTGTCTGTGAATTCAGTTGGTTTAATCCATTATCAATTTGTGAAATAGCGCTGGTATATTGATTTAAACCAGTATTAAAATTACCAAGACCAAGATTTAACTGATTTACACCAGCTGTATAGGTTCCTAAACCTGTAGATAATTGATCAGCACCATTAGAAAATGTGAGACTCGATTGAGCTAGGGTTTGAAGATTGGTTGTTAAGGTTTGACTCCCATCCGAAAGTTGATTCGAACCATCAGCCAACTGTAAACTTGCATTTGCCGCTTGAGATAAACCAAGTTTTAAATCACCCATCTTCTCAAATAAAGCTTTGGTATAAGATTGAGTAACATTAGTAGCCACAGTCTGTTTGATTTGTGTCATGGCAGAATCACTCATCTTGCTTGCAATAAAACTATGACCACTTGATGTCTGATAGTCAATCTTCATCTGTTCAGGATGATTTGTAAGGATAGAAGAAGCTTTCTCAGAAAGATTACTTGGCAACGTTACAACCATATAATAATCTCCATCCCGCAGTCCTCTTTCTCCCTCACCTTCATCTACAAAATGAAAATCCAGGCTATTACTATCTTTTAAATTAGACACCATGTCTTCACCAATAGTGAGTTTTTCATCATTATAAGTAGCAGCTTGATCCTTATTAACAATTGCTACAGGTAACTCCGAAAGTTTACCATATGGATCCCACATTGATGATAAGAAAATGATATTGTAAAGAGCTGGAATTAAGGAAATTCCTATCATGACAATAATAAATGTCGGTTTTTTAAAGATTGCTTTCCATTCTTTAAACATATTGTCTCCTTTTTTAAACTACTTGTCTAAATTTTTGATATAATAGATTATACATAAAAAAATTAAAAAGACAAGATAAAAAAACTATTTTTGAACACATTGTCTAAAAATGTTCATCTGGAGGGAACATGCAAGAGAGTAATAAACGATTAAAAACCAAGCGCATTATCGAAAATGCTATGGTAGAATTATTGATGGAACAACCATTCGATCAGATTACAACTGTTAAATTAGCACAAAAAGCTGGAATTAGCCGCTCCAGTTTCTATACTCATTACAAAGATAAATACGATATGATTGAACATTACCAAAGTAAACTATTTCATACCTTCGAATATATCTTTCAAAAACATGCTAATCACAAACGAGATGCCATTCTAGAAGTATTTGAATACTTAGAATCAGAACCACTTCTAGCAGCTCTTTTATCTGAAAATGGAACCAAGGAAATTCAAAATTTCTTGAGAAATAAACTTCACATCCTACTGAGCACAGACCTTCAAAAACGTTTTATGCAACTCAAACTAAATGAAGTAGAATTAGAATACAGTAGCGTCTACCTAACAAATGCTCTCTTTGGAGTCTGTCAAACCTGGATTGCCCACGGAAAAAAAGAAAGTCCACAAGAAATCACGGACTTTTTAATGAAAATGTTAGGGGATACAAATTAATAAAAAGCTCTATAATAGTTATAGAGAATCAACCCCCTATGGATATTATGGAGCCTATTTTGTTGTTCTTATTAGGCTAATACTAATGCAATACAATTTCCTTAGTTTTATTTTCGGACACAAATCATTATCTATCCGTATGTTAGGTATGCCTCCCCTCATTACATCGGACAAAGAATCAAAAAAAGGAACACCAAATTAGTGTTCCTTTCATCCGACTCCGCCAGTAGGACTCGAACCTACGACATCATGATTAACAGTCATGCGCTACTACCAACTGAGCTATGGCGGATTAAATAGTCCGTACGGAATTAGAACCCGTGTTACCGCTATGAAAAGACGATTTCTTAACCAACGGACCCTCTACCTGTAGCAGATATAACCATTATATCAATTTATCAAAAATTGTCAATTACTTTTTTTGGTTTTTAGCCATTAGTTCTCTCAATTTTTTAGTTTTTAGGCGAGAGATAGGACAACGATGATCTTCATAAAATACAACTTCCATTTTTTTACGATCAATTTCTCTCACATTACCAATATTGACTAAAAATGACTTGTGAGCTAGATAAAAACGTTGGGGTTCCTTATCCTTTTCTTGAATATCTGTCATTGTTCCATAGAATTCTTTGGCAAAATTCTTACCTACAATTCGTAATTTATGAGAAGTTCCAGTTGTCTCAATGTAGAGAATATCATGATAAGGAATACAAAGATCATTTCCTTTATAACTATAATCAAAATAATCAACGACTGATTGGTTTTCAAGTAAAGTAGTCTTAGTGTAAAGCACACAGTCGGCAACTCTATTTTTAAAAACTTGATCACTGGTTTCTTTATCAATGAAATCCAATGCTGAAACTTTGTATTTATAAGTCAAAGTAGCAAATTCAGATCGACTTGTAATAAAAACAATAATGGCATAAGGATTGCGATGACGAATAAATTGAGCAACCTCAAATCCTTTTCTCTCAATCCCATTGATATCAATATCTAGAAAATACAGCTGATTGACTTCATCATGCTCTACATATTCCATAAACTCTCTTACTTTTCCTGTTGTTTTATAGGAGATAGGAATATTTGTTTCCTTAGAAATTTTATTTAGAGTTGTTTCCAACCTTACTTGGTGTTCTATAATATCTTCTAAAATCAATACTTTCATATCAGTTCCCTCTTAAATCTAATTACTTGTTTAAATACATCATTATCAATTTCTGTTTCTAAAATAACATTGTCATATTTTCCTAAAATTTCTTTAACATTATTGAGTCCAAGTCCTCTATGTCTTCCTTTAGTTGAAAATCCTAATTCAAATAAATCTTCGGATTTTACCTTTCTTTTTTTACAAGAGTTTTGGATGACAACTAAGGTTTCAAGATCCAACTTGATGATAGCTACCTCTAGTTGTTTCTGATAGCTTTCAACTGCCCCTTCAACAGCATTATTGAGCAGAACGCTCATCACGCGCACCAAATCTAACAGTTCCATATACAAAGGGGTAATGATATCTTTTACCTCTAATGTGTACTCTACATCATTAGTTTTCGCATTGACAATAGATTGAGCAATCAAACTACGAAGTGCTGAATCCTCAATATTGTTCAAATCGAAATAGGTATACTTGTCTGAACGTAATTTTTGATTCGCCTTTACAAGTACTTCACTGTAAACTCTGTCAATTTCTTGTAAATCTTTACTTTCAATCGCCATTCTTAAGCTGACAAGCATACCTGTATAATCATGGCGAAAACCACGAATTTCATTATATAAGGTAACAATCTCATCTGTGTAAGTTTGTAAATGTTTTTGCTCAAACTTCTTTTGTTCCAATTCGATTTCTTTTTCTATCTGAACTTTGTGAGAATTCATGGAAAAGAAGGTCAAAAGTAGACAAACAAAAACAATAGAAGATAAAATACTTCCAAAACTGTTTAAATTGGGAAAAGTACTCACAATATCTGAAATAAATAAGAGGATATGTAAGGTGAAGAAAGCAACTAGCACATTTTTAAAAAATGGATAGAGGTAGTCTTTATCAAAATAGGTCATTTCCAAGTGGAAATAAGTAATGATTTTTTTGATTGCAAAATAAGTTAATGATAGAACTACAAAAAAGAAGAGTTCTTCATGCTGTATTACTAATTGATCTCCTATTATAGATGATAAAGTTACAGATATAAATGTATGGCTACTATTATATAGTAATGACAGTAGTATACTGATAAATCCTGCTTGATACTTATCGTATTTTTTAAAAATTTTTAGATATGCGTAGAGAAAAATAGGAAATAAAAATTTTTCAAATCCTAATCCAGATAAGGAAATAAAATCAAAGCAAAATTCAGCTAAAAGTTGGAATAAAAATAGATAAATTCCAAACCAATATCTTTCTTTTCTTGCTATCTTACAAATTATTCCATAACTAATTGTTAGAATATAGATATGAAGAAAAATTGTTCCTAATATAACTAAATTCATTATAGCTCCCTATCTTACCACTATTTTATATTATTTTGAAAATAATTTTTTTATAATATGAGGTAATCTTATATCCCCACCTCTGATTTCCTGCAGTTCTTTTTCGTTCAATTCTTGGAAATCTTTCATTTGAGCAAAATCTGTATTCTTTTTCATAATATAAACTCCTATAATGTTTTTCTTGTAAATTAACTTACAAAAATATTATATAAAATCTACGATACCTATAGAGAATTATTTCTCAAATGCTCAAATTTTATTCTGAAATGTCAAATTTTTACAAAAAAAGCTGGGGTTTTTTCCCAGCTTACGATTTAACACTGATCCCAGCAGGATTCGAACCTGCGACCGTTCGCTTAGAAGGCGAATGCTCTATCCAGCTGAGCTATGAGACCTTACTAATCTATCTTATCAAAAAAAGCTAGCTTAGTCAATCATCTATTTATGATAGGGAGAGCCCTGTTGAATCGAAAACGCTCTATAAATTTGTTCTACTAAGACTAATCTCATTAGTTGATGAGGAAGCGTCAATCTCCCAAAACTAACAGAGAGATTGGCTCTTTTTTTCACCTCTGGAGATAGTCCTAAACTCCCACCAATGATAAAAGTGATTGTCGAAAATCCATTGATAGAAGCCCTTTCAAGCTGCTTACTGAACTCTTCAGAAGAAAAAGTTGTTCCTTCAATAGCTAAAACAACTACAAAATCACGTTCCCCTACTTTAGCAAGAATGCGGTTCCCTTCCAACTCCAAAATCTTTTGATTTTCAGATTCGCTGGCCCGATCTTGTGTTTTTTCATCAGCCAACTCAATAATTTCTAGATTAGCAAATCGTGAAATTCTCTTGGAGTATTCTGCTATGCCATCTTTGAGATATTTTTCTTTCAGTTTTCCAACTGTTACCACTTTAATTTTCATTCTTCTATTCTAACATATTCACACTCAATTTCACATCTTATTCACAGATAAGATTTTGAAAAACTTCAATAAATTCACAGGTTTTCGAAAGTTATCCACAAGTTGTGAAAAACTTTTTGTTTTTAAGCTTGGATTAAGCTAGCTATTTTATACTTTCATTGATAAAAAAACATGGAGGCTTCTATGAAAAACTTAAAAACTAGTTCCAAAAAATGGGGACAACTTTTAGTAGTCATTCTCATTAGCTTTTTTAGTGGTATTTTAGGTACTTTTACCACATTGCAGCTCAGTCAAAAACAAAATAGTGGTACGACAACTACAACGACTGTCAGCAAAACAGCTGTAAAAAATGAAAATTCAACTACACAAGCAGTTGATAAAGTTAAAGATGCTGTTGTATCTGTCATTACTTACTCATCAAACTCTCAAAATAGTTTACTCGGATCTGATGAAACTGATACAGATACCAATGCTGAACAAGTATACAGCGAAGGTTCTGGTGTCATTTATAAAAAGGAAGGGGATACTGCTTACCTTGTAACCAATACTCACGTTATTAATGGTGCTAAAAAAGTTGATATTCGTTTAGCAGATGGCACAAAAGTCCCTGGTGAAATTGTGGGTTCTGATACTTATTCAGATATTGCCGTTGTAAAAATTGCTGCAGATAAGGTCACAACAGTAGCCGAATTTGGTGATTCTAGTCAACTAACAGTTGGAGAAACAGCTATTGCAATCGGAAGTCCTCTAGGTTCTGAATATGCCAATACTGTGACACAGGGGATTGTATCAAGTTTAAATAGAAATGTATCTCTAAAATCTGAAGACGGACAAGCTATCTCAACCAATGCTATCCAAACAGATACAGCTATTAACCCTGGGAACTCAGGTGGTCCTTTGATTAATATCCAAGGCCAAGTTATCGGTATTACATCAAGTAAGATTGCCTCTAATGGTGGAACATCTGTCGAAGGTCTTGGTTTTGCCATTCCTGCAAACGATGTAATTAATATTATCAAGCAGTTGGAAAAAGATGGAAAAGTAACTCGACCTGCTCTTGGAATCCACATGGTTAACTTATCAAATCTTAGTACAACTGATCTTCAAAAACTAAAACTTCCTGGAAATGTTACTTCTGGTGTAGCTGTTCGTTCTGTTCAAAAAAATATGCCTGCCAATGGACATCTGCAACAATATGACGTCATTACAAAAATAGATGATAAAGCTATTTCTTCCACTACTGAATTGCAAAGTGCTTTATATAGTCATTCTATTGGAGACAGTATGACTGTTACTTACTACCGTGATGGTAAGGAAGAAACAACAACTATTAAATTAGATAAAAGTACTAGTGATTTAGATAAGTAGTTTACAGATATGTAAAGTTGCTTTACAGAATATCTAAGTTGTGTTAATGTAGAATTATGGAAGAATTTAAAATTGTTCAAATAAAAGATATTCAAAAAAATCCCTATCAACCTCGTAAGGAATTTTCAGAAGAAAAAATTCAAGAACTGGCACAATCTATTAAGGAAAACGGCTTGATTCAGCCTATTATCGTTAGAAAATCTCCAGTACTTGGATATGAAATTCTAGCTGGAGAAAGACGGTATCGTGCTTTAATAGCTGCTGGACTTTCAGAAGTTCCAGTCATTGTTAAGCAACTTTCTGATCAAGATATGATGCTTCATTCTATCATTGAGAATCTCCAACGAGAAAATTTAAATCCTATCGAGGAAGCTAAAGCATATCAATCCTTAATTGATAAAGGTTTTACCCACACAGAAATTGCTGAAAAAATGGGGAAATCTCGACCTTATATTACAAACCTAGTTCGATTGTTAGGATTACCTAAACATATCCTGACAGAAGTTGAAAGTGGTAGACTTTCTCAAGCTCATGCTAGACTCCTCATTCAATTATCAAGTGATAAACAAGATAAACTCTTGAATCGTATTCAAACTGAAAATCTCTCTGTTCGACAAGTTGAACAAATACTACAAAAAACGAAGAAGAGCAGCAAAAAAGAAAAAGACCACTTTGTCAAAGAAGAAGAGCAAAAATTGAAAAAAATACTCGGATTAGATGTTCAGATTAAGCTACAAAAAAAAGATAGTGGTAAAATTTCAATTTCCTTCCATAACCAAGATGAATACCAACAATTTATTAACAGCCTGAAATAAGGCTGTTATTTTAGTATTCTTAACGAACATGGTTATCCACTGCATTTTAGTTTTTAAAAGCCCAGTATTTCAGAATTTTTCTTAGTTATCCACATTTTGTGGATAACATTTAAAAACATTGTTAATTGTTTTCCACAACTTGTGGAAAAATAATCTTATCTATGGTAAAATGATTCTATCAATAAACCTTTTAAATTCTATAGTAAAGGAGGAGGAAATCATTGAAGGAAAAACAATTTTGGAATCGTCTTTTAGAACTTGCACATGATAAATTAACTCAGTCAGTTTATGATTTCTATATTTTAGACGCAAAACTGGTTAAAGTTGAAGAAAATACTGCAACGATTTTCTTACCCCGCGATGAAATGCAGATATTCTGGGAACGAAATATCAATGGAATGCTTTTAGCAGCAGGTTTTGAAATCTATGATACTGAAATAAAAGCTCATTATATCTTCACGAAAGTTGAAGAAGCGAGCTCACAAGTAGCTTTCGAGTCTGAACCTGGCAACGATTATCAACCAAGTCAATCCACTATTCCATATTCTGAAACTGGACTCAAGGAAAAGTATACTTTCGATAATTTTGTTCAAGGGGATGGTAATGTTTGGGCTAAGTCTGCTGCTTTGGCTGTTTCTGAAGATCCAGGATTAACTTACAATCCTCTATTTATCTACGGAGGGCCTGGACTTGGAAAAACTCACCTGTTAAATGCCCTTGGAAATGAAATTCTAAAAAAGAGCCCAAATGCGCGTGTAAAATACATACCTGCTGAAAGTTTTATTAATGAATTTCTAGAGCATTTGAGACTTAATGATATGGAAAAATTCAAGAAAACTTACCGTAGTTTAGACCTCCTACTCATTGATGATATTCAATCACTTAGTGGAAAGAAAGTACAAACTCAGGAAGAGTTTTTCAATACATTTAACGCCCTTCACAATAATAATAAACAGATTGTTTTGACGAGTGACCGTAGGCCTGAACATTTAGAGAGTCTACCTGAACGTCTGGTCACGCGCTTCTCGTGGGGATTAACGACAGATATCACACCACCTGATTTTGAAACACGTATTGCGATTTTACAGAGTAAGACTGAACAGCTCAATTATCATTTTCAGAATGATACACTCGAATACTTAGCTGGACAATTTGACTCTAACGTGCGAGAACTCGAGGGGGCACTAAACGACATCAGCCTAATGGCCAAAGTCAAAAAGATTAACGATATCACAGTTGACATCGCCGCTGAAGCTATTCGTGCTCGTAAACAGGACGTTAGCAAAATGATTGTGATTCCAATTGATAAAATACAAACAGAAGTTGGAAACTTCTATGGTGTTAGTGTCAAGGAAATGAAGGGAACCAGACGTGTTCAAAATATTGTTTTAGCTCGTCAAGTTGCTATGTACCTAGCCAGAGAAATGACTGATAATAGCCTTCCTAAGATTGGAAAAGAGTTTGGTGGCAAAGACCACACAACGGTCATTCACGCTCATGGAAAAATCAAATCTATGCTTGAAACAGATGACAATTTACGTATAGAAATTGAAAACATCAAAAAGAAAATCAAATAACTTGTGGATAACTTTTTTAAAAAACTCTTATTTATCCACATCTTTTAAACAAGGCTATGTCCTTGAGTTTTCTTGATTACAAGTATTTTTCCACAGATTTCACACGCTCTATTATTACTATTATCCTTCTAATAATAAAAAGAATAAAGGAGAATCCATGATTCATTTTTCAATTAATAAAAACTTATTTTTGCAAGCCTTAAATACAACAAAGAGAGCTATTAGCTCAAAAAATGCTATTCCTATTTTATCAACTGTAAAAATTGATGTTACCAATGAAGGAATTACCTTGATTGGATCAAATGGTCAAATCTCAATCGAAAATTTCATTTCGCAAAAAAATGAAAATGCAGGTCTCTTGATTAATTCTTTAGGTTCAGTTCTCTTAGAAGCCTCTTTCTTTATCAACGTTGTTTCAAGTCTTCCAGATGTAACACTTGATTTTAAAGAGATTGAACAAAAGCAAATTGTCTTAACAAGTGGTAAATCAGAAATTACCCTAAAGGGAAAGGATAGCGAGCAGTATCCACGTATCCAAGAAATTTCTGCAAGTAATCCTCTAGTTCTTGAAACAAAACTTCTTAAAAAGATTATCAATGAAACTGCTTTTGCAGCTAGCACCCAAGAAAGTCGTCCTATTTTGACAGGTGTCCACTTTGTTTTAAGCAACCACAAAGAATTAAAAACAGTTGCAACAGACTCTCACCGTCTCAGTCAGAAGAAATTGACTCTTGAAAAAAATAGTGATGATTTTGATGTTGTCATCCCAAGTCGTTCTCTACGCGAATTTTCAGCTGTTTTTACGGATGATATCGAAACAGTAGAGATTTTCTTCGCCAATAATCAAATTCTCTTTAGAAGTGAAAATATTAGCTTCTACACACGTCTCTTAGAAGGAAATTATCCAGATACAGATCGTTTGATTCCAACAGATTTCAATACAACAGTTACCTTTGACGTTGCTAAACTACGTCAATCTATGGAACGTGCTCGCCTCTTATCAAGTGCGACACAAAATGGTACTGTTAAATTAGAAATCAAAGAAGGAATTGTAAGTGCCCATGTTCACTCTCCAGAAGTAGGGAAAGTAAATGAAGAAATTGATGCTGAAAATGTAAGTGGTGCTGATTTGACAATTAGTTTCAACCCAACTTATTTGATTGAAGCATTAAAAGCTTTGAATAGCGAAAAAGTTACAATCAGCTTTATTTCAGCAGTTCGTCCATTTACTCTGGTTCCAGCTGATACAGATGAAGATTTCATGCAGCTCATCACGCCAGTTCGTACAAATTAATGGAAAGAGGTTGAGCCTAGCTCGCCTCTTTTATGATATAATCGAAAAAGAAAAAGGAGACTAACTATGTATCAAGTTGGAAATTTTATTGAAATGAAAAAACCACATGCTTGTACGATTAAGTCAACAGGCAAAAAGGCAAATCGCTGGGAAATTACTCGTGTTGGTGCAGATATCAAAATAAAATGTAGTAATTGTGACCACGTAGTCATGATGAGTCGCTATGATTTTGAAAGAAAAATGAGTAAAATCATCGACTAAGAACCCTAGTTAGAGGGTTAGCAAGTTTTCCCTTTTTGTGTTATAATATTGAAGATTGAAATGTGAACGGAGAATGAGAAACTATGGCTTTAACAGCAGGTATCGTTGGTTTACCAAACGTTGGTAAATCAACCCTATTTAATGCAATTACAAAAGCAGGAGCAGAGGCTGCAAACTATCCTTTTGCGACCATTGATCCAAACGTTGGAATGGTAGAAGTTCCAGATGAACGCCTCCAAAAATTGACGGAAATGATTACTCCTAAAAAGACAGTTCCAACAACCTTTGAATTTACAGATATTGCAGGGATTGTAAAAGGAGCATCAAGAGGAGAAGGTCTTGGGAATAAATTCTTGGCCAACATCCGTGAAGTTGATGCGATTGTTCATGTGGTTCGTGCCTTTGATGATGAAAATGTCATGCGTGAGCAAGGTCGTGAAGATGCCTTTGTGGATCCGCTAGCAGATATTGATACCATTAACCTAGAGTTGATTCTTGCTGACTTAGAATCAGTTAATAAACGCTATGCGCGTGTAGAAAAAATGGCGCGTACGCAAAAAGATAAGGAATCAGTTGCAGAATTTAACGTTCTTCAAAAGATTAAACCAGTTCTTGAAGACGGTAAATCAGCACGTACCATTGAATTTACAGATGAAGAGCAAAAGGTTGTCAAAGGTCTTTTCCTCTTGACCACTAAACCAGTTCTTTATGTAGCGAATGTGGATGAGGATGTTGTTGGAGACCCAGACTCTATTGATTATGTGAAACAAATTCGAGAATTTGCAGCGACAGAAAATGCAGAGGTAGTCGTTATTTCTGCGCGTGCTGAGGAAGAAATTTCTGAGTTAGACGAAGAAGACAAGCAAGAGTTTCTTGAAGCACTTGGGTTGACAGAATCAGGCGTTGACAAGTTGACTCGCGCAGCTTATCACTTGCTTGGACTTGGAACTTACTTCACAGCTGGTGAAAAAGAGGTTCGTGCTTGGACCTTTAAACGTGGCATGAAAGCTCCTCAAGCTGCTGGTATCATTCACTCAGACTTTGAAAAAGGATTTATTCGTGCAGTGACCATGTCTTATGACGATTTGGTAAAATATGGCTCTGAAAAGGCTGTAAAAGAAGCTGGACGTTTGCGTGAAGAGGGAAAAGAATATGTCGTGCAAGATGGCGATATTATGGAATTCCGCTTTAACGTTTAATCAGTATTTAAAATAATGTCAATTAGGTTGGAAAAAAATTCCAACCCTTTTGACTTTTGAAAGGAAATATAAATGACAAAATTACTTGTAGGATTGGGAAATCCAGGGGATAAATATTTTGAAACTAAACATAATGTTGGTTTTATGTTGATTGACCAACTAGCAAAAAAACAGAATGTATCATTTACACACGATAAAATATTCCAAGCTGAATTAGCTTCATTTTTCCTTAATGGTGAAAAAATTTATCTAGTGAAACCAACAACTTTTATGAATGAAAGTGGGAAAGCAGTTCATGCTTTATTAACCTATTATGGTTTAGATATTGAAGATTTACTGATTATTTACGATGATCTTGACATGGAAGTAGGAAAAATTCGACTTCGCGCTAAAGGATCAGCTGGCGGTCATAATGGTATCAAGTCAATTATCCAACATATTGGTACACAGGTTTTCAATCGAGTAAAGATTGGTATAGGTAGACCTAAAAAAGGAATGTCTGTTGTTCACCATGTTTTGAGTAAGTTTGATCAAGAAGATTATATTGGTATTTTACAATCTATTGACAAGGTTGACGATGCTGTAAATTATTATTTACAAGAAAAAAACTTTGAAAAGACGATGCAGAAATATAATGGGTAAGGAAATGGCATTAATCGATTTCTTTTTAGAGAATAAACAAATCCTATCTTGGCATGAGAACCTACCACAGAAACAAAGACAATTATTGCTAGGTCTTTCTGGATCAGCAAAATCTTTAGCTATTGCTAGTAGTCTGAAGAGTCAGGATAAGGTTTTAGTGATGACTTCTACATATGGAGAGGCTGAGCGTCTGGTCAATGATCTAATCTCTATACTAGGTTCGGATCTGGTTTATCCATTTCTAGTAGATGATTCACCAATGGTCGAATTTTTGGTATCATCTCAGGAAAAGATTTTTTCTCGGGTTGAAGCTCTGCGGTTTCTACGAGATAAGTCTCAAAGAGGGATTTTAGTTTGTAACGTCGCAGCTAGTCGGGTATTCTTACCAAATCCTCAAGTTTTTGATAATAGTATCTTAGAACTTCAAGTGGGCCAGGAATGCGAACAAAGAGAATTAAAAAATCACTTAATTTCTCTTGGTTATAAGAAAGTTACACAAGTTCAAAGTCAGGGAGAATTTAGCCTTCGTGGAGATATTCTAGATATCTTTGAAACCTCACAAGTATCTCCTTACCGAATAGAATTTTTTGGTGATGAAATTGATGGTATAAGAGAATTTGATACTGAAACTCAGCTTTCTAAAGACAGTCAGTCTAAAGTACTGATATATCCAGCAAGTGATATTTTACTAACTTTTGAAGATTATCATCGTGGCCTGAAATTTTTAGAACATGAGATTGATAAGGCACTTTCTCCAACTTTAAAGTCTTACTTAGAAGAAGTTTTTAGTTGCACGAAAGAGCAAGTTCTTCATACAGATATTCGCAAGTTTTTGTCTGTATTTTATAAAAAACAATGGACATTGATAGACTATTTGAATCAAATTCCTATTATCTTTGATGATTTTCAAAAAATCTTGAATCAGTACGATGCTTTTGATAAGGAAACCGCTAGCTACTTTACAGATGATTTACACAATAGTAAAACAGTGTCAAGTTTACAATATTTTGCTGATGTAGAAAGTCAATTCAAAAAATATTTACCAGCTAGTTTCTTTTCAAATTTCCAAAAAGGGCTTGGAAATCTAAAATTTGATTATCTGTATCAATTTAATCAGTATCCTATGCAGGAGTTCTTTAATCAGTTTTCTTTTCTGAAGGAAGAAATTGAACGTTATAAAAAATTGAAGTATACAATTGTTCTTCAATCAAGTACCAAAACAGAATTAAAGAAACTGTCAACGATTCTTGATGAATATGATATTAAAGTTGATAATAGTAATGAAAGTGAAATCTGTAAAGGAACTGTCAATCTTGTTGAAGGAAATCTTCGTCATGGATTTCATTTTGTAGATGAAAATCTTGTATTTATCACTGAATATGAGATTTTAAAAAAGAAGATTAAACGGAAATATAGAAGACAAAATATAAGCAACGCTGAGCGATTAAAAGATTATAACGAGCTCCAAAAAGGAGATTATGTTGTTCATCAAATTCATGGTATTGGTCAATATTTAGGGATTGAAACGATTGAAATCAAAGGAATTCATCGAGACTACGTAAGTGTCCTATATCAAAATGGAGACCGTATTTCCATCCCTGTAGAGCAGATACAGACTCTTTCTAAGTATGTCTCTAGTGATGGTAAGGCTCCAAAGTTAAACAAATTAAACGATGGACGTTTTAAAAAAGCCAAGCAAAAAGTAAAGAGTCAAGTTGAAGATATTGCAGATGACTTGATTAAGTTATATGCCGAGAGAAGTCAACTTAAAGGATATGCATTTTCAAAAGATGATGAAGATCAGGTTGCTTTTGACGAAGCATTCCCATATGTAGAGACTGAGGACCAACTTCGAAGTATCGAAGAGATCAAGAAAGATATGCAGGCTTCTCAACCGATGGACCGACTTTTAGTTGGAGATGTTGGATTTGGTAAGACAGAAGTAGCTATGCGAGCTGCATTTAAGGCTGTCAATGATCATAAACAGGTTGTTGTTTTAGTACCAACTACCGTTCTTGCTCAGCAACATTACAGTAATTTTAAGGAAAGATTTGAACAATTTGCTGTCAACGTAGATGTTTTGAGTCGTTTCAGAAGTAAAAAAGAACAGACTGAAACACTTGAGAAGTTAAAAAAAGGTCAAGTAGACATCTTGATCGGGACCCATCGAGTCTTGTCTAAAGATGTTGAGTTTGCTGATTTGGGGTTGATGATTATTGATGAAGAGCAACGTTTTGGTGTTAAGCATAAGGAAGCTTTGAAGGAATTAAAAAAGAAGGTTGATGTCTTAACCTTGACAGCTACACCAATTCCTCGAACTCTTCATATGTCTATGCTAGGTATCCGAGATTTATCAGTAATAGAGACTCCTCCAACAAATCGATATCCTGTTCAAACCTACGTACTTGAACAGAATGATCGTATCATTCGTGATGCTGTATTGAGAGAAATAGATCGTGGTGGTCAAGTTTACTATCTTTACAACAAAGTTGACACGATTGAAAAGAAGGTTTCAGAGTTACAAGAACTTATTCCAGAAGCTTCTATTGGTTTTGTTCATGGTCAAATGAGTGAAATTCGCTTAGAAAATACACTTCTTGATTTCATTGAAGGACAATATGATATTTTAGTAACTACAACAATCATCGAGACAGGAGTAGATATTCCAAATGCTAATACCTTGTTTATAGAAAATGCAGATCATATGGGATTGTCAACCTTGTATCAATTAAGAGGTCGTGTTGGTCGTAGTAATCGAATTGCTTATGCTTATCTCATGTATCGTCCAGATAAAACTTTGACAGAAGTTTCTGAGAAGAGATTAGAAGCTATCAAAGGTTTTACTGAACTGGGTTCTGGTTTCAAAATTGCTATGCGTGATTTATCCATTCGTGGAGCTGGGAATCTTTTAGGAAGCTCTCAGTCTGGATTTATCGATTCTGTTGGTTTTGAGTTGTACTCTCAGTTGTTAGAAGAAGCAATAGCTAAGAAAAATGGAACTGACAAAAAACGTGAAAAAGGAAATGCTGAGTTACTCCTACAAATCGATGCCTATCTCCCAGATGATTATATATCGGATGAAAGACATAAAATTGAGATTTACAAGAGAATTCGTCAGATTGACAATCGTGTCAACTATGAAGAATTACAAGATGAGTTGATCGATCGTTTTGGAGAATATCCAGATGTGGTTGCTTATCTTTTAGAAATTGGATTAGCTAAAGCATATCTTGATAAAGTATTTGTCAATCGTGTAGAAAGAAAGGTTAATAAGCTGGTCATTCAGTTTGAAAAAATTTCGCAACAATTATTTTTAACACAAGATTATTTCCAGGCTCTTTCTCAGACAAGTTTGAAGGCTAATATTTCAGAAAATCAAGGTTTAATCGAAGTTGTTTTTGATATTCGTAATAAAAATGATTATGAGATTTTAGAAGGTCTTTTAACTTTTGGAGAATCATTAGCAAACATAAAAGATTCAAAAGAGTTGAATTAGGTATGACATTTTTCTTCTATAAAAGGGATAAAAATGGTACAATAATAATTTGAGGTAATAAAAATGAGATTAGATAAATATTTAAAAGTATCAAGAATTATTAAGCGTCGTACAGTGGCTAAAGAAGTTGCAGATAAGGGACGTATCAAGGTAAATGGTATTCTTGCTAAGAGTTCTACAGATTTAAAAATCAATGACCAAGTTGAAATTCGTTTTGGAAATAAATTGTTGCTCGTAAAAGTGTTAGAAATGAAAGATAGCACTAAAAAAGAAGATGCTGCAGGTATGTATGAAATTATCAGCGAAACAAGGGTAGAAAACGATGTATAAAAAAATTGTACAAATGAATAATTCTTTTATTCAAAATGAACACCAACGTCGTAAATACTTGATGGAAGAACGACAAAGACGAAATCGTTTTATGGGCTGGGTTTTGATTTTGATTATGTTGTTGTTCATCCTACCAACCTATAATTTGACTCAAAGTTATCAGCAATTACTCGAACGTCGCCAACAGTTAGCCGATCTGAAAAAACAGTATCAAGAATTGAGCGATGAAAAAGATAAAGAATCAAATCTTGCAACCAAATTAAAGGACGAAACATACGCAGCCAAGTATTTGCGTGCAAAATATTACTATTCAAAATCATGGGAGGAAGTTTATACTATTCCGGACTTACTTCCTAGGTAGTGTAAAATGGAAAATTTATTAGATATTGTAGAAAAGTTTTTAAGTCAATCAGATGAAAAATTAGAAGAGTTAGCTCAAAAAAATCATCTGTTACGGCTACAGGAAGAAGAGGAAAAAAAGAATGCGTAAATTTTTAGTGATATTACTACTTCCTATTTTTTTTAAAAGTGTCCAAGTAGTAAGCACTGAGAATCCAGTTATCATTCCAAACCAAGAAGTTTATTCCTTAACCCACGCTTCGTATCATTTTTACTATCAAGATGTTATAGAATCTCCAAAATTTTATGGTGAAACGTCTGTTTATTCTACAGAAGATTTGATTAAAGAATCAGGAAAAGTCAATGCAGATACAACATTATCTGTTTTAGAATGGAGATTAAATAAACAAGGACAGCCTGTCTTTAAATTGTCAAATAATCAATTTGTGATGGCTGATAAACGACTTTTATACGATAGTTCCATCGTAAACGATTTTTCTAAACGAGTATGGTTAGAACCAGGATTTGTCGTTTATAATAGTCCTTATGATCAACAAGAATTAAAGTCTACTTTAGCAGCTTATCAAGAGGTTGAAGCAGATATGTCTATTTTTGCTGGTGGTCATGAATTTTTACATATCAAACAAATTGGTTGGATTTCGACGGATTACATTTCCAACGATGACAATCGTATCCAGAAAGTTCAAGAGTTGTTATCTGCGAATTATCAAAATGAACAGTTTTCTATTTATGTTAAACAATTAAGTACGGGTAAGGAAGCTGGAATTAATGAAGATCAAAAAATGTACGCTGCTAGTGTTATGAAATTGCCTTATCTTTATTATGTTCAAGAAAAAATCAATCAAGGTGATTACCAACTTGACACGAAATTGAAGTACATTTCTGAAGTAAATGATTTCCCTGGTTCTTATAAACCCGAAGGAAGTGGAAGCCTCCCTAAAACAGTGGACAATAAAGACTACACTCTCAAAGATTTAATTACAAAGACAGCGAAAGAATCTGACAATGTAGCTCATAATATTCTTGCTTATTATATTACGAATAAATCAGATGAAGCTTTTAAAAAAGAAATGGCTACTATCGCAGGTGAAGAGTGGAACGTAACAGAGAAGTTAGCTTCAGCTAAAATGGCTGGTCAAGTTATGGAATCTATTTATAATCAGAATGGTTTTGTTTTAGAATCGCTATCGCAAACAGCTTTTGATAATCAGAGGATTGCTAAGAATATTTCTGCTAAGGTAGCCCATAAAATTGGGGATGCAGATGAATTTAAACACGATGTAGGAATAGTCTATACAGATTCTCCTTTCATTATTTCAATCTTTACCAAAAATTCTGATTATGATACCATTTCTAAAATTGCTAAGGATGTCTATGAGGTCCTAAAATGAGAGACCAATATTTTTTAAATCATTTTCTAGAAAAAGGTTATTTTAAAGATCATTCACGAGTTGTACTAGCCTTGTCTGGTGGATTGGATTCGATGTTTCTCTTTCACCTGCTATCAACCTATCAAGAAGAACTCGGGATTGAATTATTTTTAGCTCATGTAAACCATAAACAACGATTAGAATCGGATAATGAAGAATATGAATTAAGAAAACTAGCTGAACAAGTTGGAGTTCCAATTTACGTAGCTCATTTTACTGGAGATTTTTCAGAAGCAAATGCTCGTCAATTTCGCTATGATTTTTTTAGAGAAGTAATGGAGAAAACTTCCTCTACAGCCCTTGTAACAGCTCATCATGCAGATGATCAGGCTGAGACGATTTTAATGCGATTGATTCGAGGTGTTAGACTACAACATTTATCAGCTATAAAAGAGAGACAAACGTTTGATAAGGGAGAATTAATTCGTCCTTTGCTGTCTTTTTATAAGAGGGATTTTCCTGAAGTTGAGCATTTTGAAGATAGGACGAATAAAGAAAATCATTATTTTCGCAATCGAGTTCGTAATATTTACTTACCACAACTGGAAAAAGAAAATATTCAGCTAAAGAGAGCGTTTTTAGAGTTTGGAAAAGAAGCATTTGACTATCAAATTGCTCTGACTGAATTATCTCAAACAGTCAATGTGGAAGATTTAACTCAGTTTTTATCTTTTAGTGAAGCAACGCAACGAGTTTTACTACAACAATACCTTAGTCGTTTTGCTGATTTAAATGTAACAAGAGAACAATTTCAAGAAATTCATCATATTTTAAAAACTAAGAGCCAATATCGCCATAGTATAAAAAATGGTTATGAACTTGTAAAAGAATATCAACACTTTAAAATTTGTAA
Organism: Streptococcus sp. SCPM-O-B-15304 (M98); assembly: GCF_058200215.1. Lineage (NCBI taxonomy): Bacteria > Bacillati > Bacillota > Bacilli > Lactobacillales > Streptococcaceae > Streptococcus > Streptococcus sp. SCPM-O-B-15304 (M98). Next base: position 130,991 of record NZ_JBYQGQ010000006.1, read on the forward strand.
AATCAGACCAAAGTCTGATGAAAAAAGTAGTGAGTGTGTGTTAAACTATCAAAATCAAGTTTATTATGAAGGTTTTCTATTTTCATTTGGAATCCCTCTAAAAGGTGAAAATGTTCAACAAATAAATGTTTCCCGTGAAACATCATTGATTTTGCGACATCGACAGCCAGGTGATTATTTGATAATAGATGGTCATCGAAAAAAAATAAGGCGACTTTTTATTGATTTAAAAATTCCTGCAGAAAAACGAGAAAAAGCTATTATCATTGAGCAATTTGGAAAAATTTGTTCAGTTTTAGGAATTGAAATCAGCGATTTGAGTAAAAAAATGAAAAATGATATAATGAACACTGTACTTTATATAGAAAAAATAGATAGGTAAAATCATGTTAGAAAAAGATATCAAGAAAATTTTGATTTCACAAGATGAAATTACAGAAGCAGCTAAAAAATTGGGTGCTCAGTTGACAAAAGATTATGAGGGAAAAAATCCGATTTTAGTTGGAATTCTAAAAGGATCTATTCCTTTTATGGCAGAATTAGTGAAATATATTGATACACATCTTGAAATGGACTTTATGATGGTCTCTAGCTATCATGGTGGGACTGTAAGTAGTGGTGTCATTAATATTAAACAAGACGTAACTCAAGATATTAAAGGTCGACATGTTGTCTTTGTAGAAGATATTATTGATACTGGTCAAACTTTGAAGAGTTTGAGAGATATGTTTACTGCAAGAGAAGCAGCTTCTGTTAAGATTGTCACAATGCTTGATAAACCAGAAGGCCGTACTGTAGAAATCGAAGCAGATTATACATGTTTTACAATTCCAAATGAATTTGTTGTAGGCTACGGTTTAGACTATGATGAAAACTATCGTAACCTTCCTTATGTAGGTGTATTGAAAGAGGAAGTTTACTCAAAATAGAAGGGTAAGTGTTTGAATGCAAAAACAAAATAATGGTTTCATAAAAAATCCATTTCTTTATTTGTTGATGATTTTCTTGCTAGTGACAGGATTCCAGTACTTTTTTGCTGGCAGATCTGCTGGTCATAGTCAACAAATTAAGTACTCAGAATTGGTTCAGGAAATCACTAACGACAATGTAAAAGAAATGACCTACCAACCAAGTGGTAGTGTTATTGAAGTGTATGGTGTCTACAAAACTGCTAAGACAGAGAAACAGGAAACGGGAATTCAATTTTTTACACCCTCTGCTACAAAAGTAGAGAAATTTACAAGTATTGTCCTCCCATCAGATACAACTGTAGCGGATTTGCAAAAGCTAGCAAGTGAACATCAAACACAAATTGAAGTGAAACACGAAAGCTCAAGTGGTATGTGGATTAACATCCTGGTTTCAGTAGTACCATTTGCTATCTTATTCTTCTTCCTCTTCTCTATGATGGGAAATATGGGCGGAAATAGCGGACGTAATCCAATGAGTTTTGGACGTAGTAAAGCTAAGGCTGCTAATAAAGAAGATATCAAAGTTCGCTTCTCAGATGTCGCAGGCGCAGAGGAAGAAAAACAAGAACTTGTTGAAGTTGTTGAATTCTTAAAAGATCCAAAACGATTTACAAAATTGGGTGCCCGGATTCCAGCTGGTGTTCTCTTAGAGGGGCCTCCGGGAACTGGTAAGACATTACTTGCCAAAGCAGTCGCAGGAGAGGCTGGTGTACCATTCTTTAGTATTTCAGGTTCTGACTTTGTAGAAATGTTCGTCGGTGTTGGTGCGAGCCGTGTACGTTCTCTCTTTGAGGATGCAAAAAAAGCAGCACCAGCTATTATCTTCATTGATGAAATTGATGCCGTTGGTCGACAACGTGGTGTCGGTTTAGGTGGAGGTAATGATGAACGAGAACAAACCTTAAACCAACTCTTGATTGAAATGGATGGTTTTGAAGGAAATGAAGGAATTATCGTCATTGCGGCAACAAACCGTTCAGATGTTCTTGATCCGGCTCTACTTCGTCCAGGCCGTTTTGATAGAAAAGTATTAGTTGGTCGTCCAGATGTTAAGGGACGCGAAGCAATTTTGAAAGTCCATGCTAGAAATAAACCTTTAGCTGAAGATGTAGATTTAAAATTGGTAGCACAACAAACTCCAGGTTTTGTTGGTGCCGATTTGGAAAATGTATTGAACGAAGCAGCTTTGGTTGCAGCTCGTCGTAATAAATCAGTGATTGATGCTTCTGATATTGATGAAGCTGAAGATCGTGTTATTGCTGGACCATCTAAGAAAGACAAGACAGTTTCACAAAAAGAACGTGAATTGGTTGCCTACCATGAGGCAGGACACACAATTGTTGGTTTGGTTTTGTCAAATGCCCGTGTTGTTCATAAAGTTACCATAGTACCACGTGGACGTGCAGGCGGATATATGATTGCACTTCCTAAAGAAGACCAAATGCTTTTATCTAAAGAAGATATGAAAGAGCAATTAGCTGGCTTAATGGGTGGACGTGTAGCTGAAGAGATTATCTTTAACGTCCAAACAACTGGAGCATCTAATGACTTCGAACAAGCGACTCAGATGGCGCGTGCTATGGTTACTGAGTATGGTATGAGTGAAAAACTTGGTCCAGTACAATATGAAGGAAATCATGCTATGTTTGGTGCACAAAGCCCTCAAAAATCAATTTCAGAACAAACAGCTTATGAAATTGACGAAGAAGTTCGTTCATTATTGAATGAAGCACGAAACAAAGCTGCTGAAATTATCCAGTCAAATCGTGAAACTCACAAGCTGATTGCAGAAGCATTATTGAAATACGAAACATTGGATAGTACACAAATTAAATCTCTATACGAAACAGGAAAGATGCCTGAAACAGTAGAAGAGGAATCACATGCACTATCTTATGATGAAGTAAAATCAAAAATGAGTGAAGAAAATTAATTATCTTAAATACTATAAACAGGGGGGGCACAAGTTTTCTCTGTTTTTTTAAAAAAGTTGACTCTAATTTAAATCAAAGATTTCTATATATAGAAAATAAAATACAAGTTCACCTATGTTAATGCTCTCTTAGAGGAAATGATTCAAATTTTCTGAAAATAAGAATGCAACAGTTACTTGAGTAAAATGAAGAAATGTTTTCCAAAAATGATATGTGCTTCATAAAAAAATTAACCGAAACTCTGGGCAGATGAGCGTTTCAAGGGTCGCAAAGCCATGCTGAAAGAGTTACAGGAAGTCATTCAGTAGAATTGAAAAAAAGTTTAAAAAAAGGTGTTGACAAAGTTAGAAAAGTCGGTATAATAGTAAGAGTTGAAAATAACAACTCTGGTCCGTTGGTCAAGGGGTTAAGACACCGCCTTTTCACGGCGGTAACACGGGTTCGAATCCCGTACGGACTATGGTATGTTACAGATGAAACACTAGATGAAAAAAATTAAAAAAAGTTTCAAAAAAGTGTTGACAAGCGAAAGCGGCTGTGATATACTAATATAGTTGTCACTTGAGAGAAGTGAGTGACAAAGACCTTTGAAAACTGAACAAGACGAACCAATGTGCAGGGCACTACAACTGAAGTTGTAGTACTGAACAATGA